>NZ_JBSGDB010000033.1:0-35459 GCF_053602155.1 Streptomyces sp. NPDC004561 | reverse complement strand
GTGACCACGGTGACCCCGGTGGCGTACCGGCCGAGGACGTCGCGCAGCGCACGCCTGCCGGGACCGGCCGGTTCGGCAAGCCGCAGTGCCGAACCGGCCGCGTCCGGTACGGTCGTCACGCGGCGTCCGGCCGTCCGCGCAGGGCGGTGAGCGCCTCGGCGATCTCCGCGTCCTCCGGGTCGAGCACGGCGGCGAGTTCGAGGTCGTCGAGGGCCTCCTGCCGCCCGCCGGTCTCCTGGTGGAGGAAGGCGCGGTTGTAGCGCAACGCGGCGTCCTTCGGGTCGAGTTCGATCGCCCGGCACAGGTCCTGGAGCGCGTCGTGCGGGCGCCCCGCCTCGTACCGGACGGCGGCCCGCCCGGACAGGGCGCTCACCAGGTCCGGGTCGGCCTCGACCGCCCGGTCGTACGCGGCTTCCGCGTCGCCGAGCTCACCGCTCTCGGCGAGCGCCCGTCCGACGGCCGCGTGCAGATAGGCGTTTGCGGGTTCGAGCCGCAGCCCGGCGCGGGCGTCGGTGAGCGCCGCGGCGAGGTCCCCGGACTCCAGATGGATGCCGGCGCGGTTGATGTACGCGTCCACGAACTCCGGGTCCTGCTCGATCACGTAGCTGAAGTCGGCGAGCGCCCCTTCCACGTCACCCTCGCTCAGCCGCAGGTCGCCACGGTTGTAGTAGATCTCGGGGAACGGCGGCGACAGGCTGAGGGCGCGCGAGTAGTCGGCTAGCGCCTCCTCGGTGCGGCCGAGCCGGCGCAGCAGGTTGCCGCGCTCCAGGTAGTGCTCCGCGTGGTTGGGGTCCTGGTCGATGACGACCGCGTAGTCGGCGAGCGCCTCGTCGAGCCGGCCGAGGATCGAGTACACCCGGGCGCGGTTGTTCTTGAGCACCGAGCGGTGCAGGCGGTGCTCGTCCGGGGTGAGCCGCCGGTCGAGGTCGTCGATGCACTCGGTGACCAGGCGCAGCGCCTCCTGGGGGTCGCCGAGGTTGACCTCCACGAGGGCCCGGCCGTTCTTGTAGAAGGCGCTCTGGAAGGCGCGTTCGACCCGGTCGCGCAACAGCGACGCGGTGGCGATCGCACTGTTGAGCAGCGCCTTGGCCTTCTTCTCGTCGCGGTCGGCGGGGTCGTTGTGGCGGGTGTAGAGCATGGCGGTGGAGTAGGCGCACGCCATGTGCACCGCCGGGTCGGTTGACAGCAGCCGCGCCTCGTCGTAGACGGCCTCGGCCTCCTTGGTCCGGCTCAGGATGGACAGGGCGAGGCCGAGCTGCACGCCGAACCTCCACCACTGCTTGGTCTCCTCGCGGCCGTTCACGAGGTGCTGGCCGCGGCGGCCGTAGTCGACGACGGCGTCGTAGAAGCCGTTGACGAGGCAGTGGTCCGAGGCGGCCCACAGCGCCGGCACGGCCTCATCCGCCGGGGCGCTGCCGCGTTCCAGGTGGTACGGGAGCGCGCCCAGGGTGAGCGAGAACTCCTCCGTCCGGCGCAGCTCGGCGGCGCGGCGGTCGTGGAGGGCGGCGCGTTCGGCGGCGGGCAGCGCCTCGTAGGCGATGCGAGCGGTCTCGCCGCCGGGGCCGTCGAGCAGCCCCTCGGCGGCGACCCAGCGCCAGGCGGGGTCCTCCTCGGCGGACCCGGGCCCGGCGCCGGCCTCCGGCAGGAGCAGTGCGGTGGGGGCCGTCCCGGGCCCGGTCCGCAGGGGCAGTGCGGTGGTGTGGCGGTCGAGCGCGGGGGCCAGTACGCCGTCGGGGTGCGGGGCGTGTGCGCCGCACAGGACGACGGTCAGCACGCGCGGGTCGAGGCGGCGCACCAGCGTGGCGAGGAACTCCTCGTCGGTGGTCTCGGCGTGGTCGGCGTTCTCCACCACCAGGCACCGCGGGCCGTCGTGACCGAGGACGGGCAGCGCGTCGCGGACGAACTCCACGAGGCCGCCCGCGATCCGCCGGGTGCGCAGCCGGGCGTAGAAACGCGTGCGTTCCGCGGGCAGCGCCATGGAGGTCAGCGTCTCCCGCGAGTTGGGCACGATGGGCGTCAACTCGGGTGCGATTGAGAGGAGTTCGATGTCGTGACGGCGCACGAGTTCGGGGGCGGCGGCGAGTACGCCGGGGACGAGCGCCCGGACGACGGTGCCGGCCGCGGTGTACGGCCCGCGCAGCCTGCGGTGGGCGTCGACCGTGGGCAGGAGCCGGGGCGGCAGCGGGTGGCCGTCCGCGGTCGCGGCCCGGTCGTGACGGGTTGCGCCGTACAGCCTCCGATGGCCGGGGAGCGCGGCGTCAGCCTGCTGCATGTGCGGTCTCCTTTGCGGTCGAAGCGGTGGTGCGGGTGCGGCGCCGCCAGGCGCGGAAGGCCAGGTAGGCGGCGAAGACCGGCTCCCAGAAGTTGAGGACGAGGAACGTCAGCACGTCGGCGGCGTTGGCCGGGGAGAAGTCCGTGTCGAGCTTGTGGACCGCGACCTCGGTCAGCCGGATTCCGGTGGGTATCGCGGCGGTCAGCAGGGTGACGGTGAGGCAGACGTAGCCGGCCACCATGAGCCACGAGTACCAGCGCGCGATCTGGCGGTCACGCTCCCCCCACGTGCGCTCGTCCACCATGCGCTCCGGCTTGCGCAGCAGCCGCATCAGGCGGTTCCGCAGCATCTGCCGGGCCGTGGTCTGCAGGTCGTTGCAGCCCAGCACGGTGATGGCGAGGTAGTACAGGTCCGTGCGCAGGAAGAAGTAGAACTGCCAGACGAGCCGCAGGACGACCGCGAACGCCATCGACAGCAGCAGCCGGTGGATCACGGCGGTGGCGCCCGTCGTGTCCGGCACGGCCGCGGCGACGAGGGTCAGGCCGCTGATGACCACGACGTCGGTGATCATTCCGGCGAGCATCGGCAGGTACCGCTTGCGGCGGGGAACGGCGACCAGGCCGTCGAGGGCGGTCACGAACACCACGTAGTAGAAGCGGCGGCTGATGGACAGCGTGGAGTTGAGGCCGAGCCGGCGTCCTGCGAGGGCGTGGGCGGCCTCGTGGAGCAGGATCCACGGCACCTGGCCGAGGACGATGCCGAGGGTGAGCAGCACCAGTGAGCGGCGCGTGAAGAACAGGTTCTGGTAGTGCGGGGCCAGTTCGGGCCGCCGGATCATGGCGGTCACGGCCGCGAGCACGATCAGGCCGTAGAGCACCCATGCGACCGGTGAGAAGACGAGGGCGCCGAGCCGCTGCCGGCGCACCGGGCCCGTGGTCGCGGCCACCTGCTCCCCGTCCCTGACGAGGAGTTCCAGTTCTTCGAGGACCTCGAGGAACTCGGCCATGTCCACCTGTTCGCCGTACTCGTCCGTGTACCACCGCGCCGCGGCGTTCGGCGGGGTGCCGGCCTCCAGGCGGCGCAGCAGCGCGGCGCCGTCGGGCGGGAAGAGGCCGTAGGAGTCGATGTCGGCCCGGCCGACGGTGACTTCCTCGCCCTCCTCGAGATAGGTGAGCGGATGCAGCCGCACAGGTCGGTCGAAATCCCGGGACGGCGTTGTCGTCACTGCCTCACCTCACTGGTCGGCGGCCGGTGTGCGGTGCGCGCCGGGCGCCAGGGCCCGGCGCGCACCCGCCTGGGATCAGGCGTTGTTGGTGCCGCAGCAGTACGCGGACGCGGCGGCGGAGGTCAGACGGACGGTCCCGGCCTTGCGCACGGCGATCTTCTTCATGGGGATCTCCTTCTCTGCGAAGTGGTGCACATCGCCGCCGGGGATCCGGACGGCGTACCCGATGAGTCGGGTGCTTGTGGGAGAAAGGGAAAAGGAATGCCCGGACAACGCAGGGCAGTTCCGCCCCAGAAATTCGCTCAGGCGCTGAATTAATGGCCGCGATAAAGGACCGCGAACGCGTCTGCGCATGTTCTGAAAGATCTCTCCTGAAGAGCGTTTTCACAACATCAGGATTTGGCCCCCCGATTCGTCCCCCCGATTCGACGCCCGACAGATTTACATCCCCTGGCCAGGCATGTCAACGGCCTGCGCACGCTGAATGCGACCCCGTTCCAAGGGTCTTCGCACCCCGCCGTCAAGGGGAATTGAACGTTCAGTCATGGCCGCCGGGAGCAGTGGACAACCGTCGTTGGGCGGGCCATAGTCGGCGCATCGAACGTGGTTTCGGCCCAGTCTCGCGTGAATCCCTGTCTCACGTGGTTCCGCCGATCACGCATTAGACCGAGCGCACGGAATGGGGAAGCCGGGCGCAGAATGGGGGGAACGATGAAATACGAGCTGGCCCGACGACTGGTGCCGGACGGGATGTGGAACGTGGTCGAGCCGCTGCTCCCGGGTTTCACCGGGCGCCGGCAGGGCGGCGGTACGGCGCCGCTGGACGAACGGCGGACCTTCACCGCGGTGGTCTACGTGCTCACCTCCGGGTGTTCCTGGCGGCAGTTACCGCCGTGGTTCGCGGTCTCCTCGGCGACGGCGCACCGCCGGTTCATCACCTGGACGCAGTCGTCCCTCTGGGACCGCCTGGCGGAGGCCGCCCTCGCGCACCCCGACGAGCTGTGGATCAACGACGTCGTGGCCGCGGCCCGCCGGAGAGCCGCTTCCCGAGCCGTTCTGGGCGGGCCCTGACGTCCGCCACGTGAGATGAGCCCGATGCCGGTAATGCCCGGTTGCGGCCCGCCGGCAGTGCGCCGGTCCGCCCGCGCCCCCTCGCTCGCCCGGGTCCCCGGAGCACCGGTTACCGTCACCGCCCGTGACCGGTGCAGGGCATTCCGGGATGTCCTCGGCGGGAACGGAGCGGTGCGCCTCGCCCCTGGCCGTCGGCACCGGCCCTGCCGGATGGCGGCGCCCTCCGCGTTAGCCCGCGGGAATGATTCGCCGACGCCGCGGAGTGAACCGGGCACGGCGGCTCCGCGCCGACGGCGGCGGTCGGCGCGCGGCCGTTAGCGTCGGCTCCTGTGCCGCTGAGCTATGCATTCGTGAACCTCAAACCCGGTGTGGGCAAGACGACGAGCGCCGTCTGGTTGGCCCACGCGCTGCACGCGTCGGGCCTGTCACCGTTGCTCGTGGACAGCGACCCCGCTTCCTCCGCGCTGCGCTGGAGCGAACTGGCGGGCGGCTTCCCGTTCCCCGTGCTCGCCCTGCCGGTGGGCGACGTACACCGGCGCGTGAACGACTTCCTCGACAACCGGCGGGCGGTGGTGTTCGACGCCCCGCAGCTGGAGGACCACGCCCACATCGCCCGGGGCGTCATGAGGTACGCCGACGAGTGGATCGTGCCCGTGACCCCGGCCCCGATCGAGCTGGACCGCATGGCGCCCATCGACCGCGAGATGGACGACATGCAGTCCCTGCGCTCCCACCCGGCCCGGGCCGCCGTCCTGCTGAACCGCACCAACCGCCCAGACGCCACGCGTACCGGTCCCGACGCCGACGCGCGCGAGGCCCTGGGCGAGCGGGGTTTCCACGTGCTGTCCACACACATCCCGCGCCTGGACCTGTACTCGCAGTCCTTCGGCAGCCCCGTCGAGGTGAAGGGCACCGCGTACATGGACCTCGCCGAGGAGCTCATCAAGCGTCAGGACACCGTATGAACCAGCGCAAGGACGCCTATCGGGCCGCGATGCGACCTCGGCCGGACACGGCAGAGCCCTCGTCCCCTCCCCGGAGGGTCACCGCACTGGACACCCGCTACGTCAAGGTGACCGTCGAACTGGACCCCGCCTTCGCGCGCGACCTCACCGGCTGGGCCGGACAACCGCTGTCCGCGCTCGTACGCGTGGGCGAGGCCGTCCTACGACCGCTGAGGCAGGGCCGCTGAGCCGACCGGCCCCGGGGGGCCGACCGGCCCCGGGGGGCCGACCGGGCCCGGGGGGCCGGCCGGGCCCGGCGCTCGGCTGTCGCGTCAGCCGCTGCCCTGCTCGACGTGGAGGTGGACCGGACCGCGAAGCACGGGGCTGCGGCGATACGGCGGCGGGTCGGCGACCAGCCGGGGCCGGTCGAGGCGGCGTACCAGCTCGGTCAGCGCGATCTGTGTCTCCAGCCGTGCCAGCGGCCCGCCGAAGCACAGATGGATGCCGCTGCCGAAGCCGAGGTGCTGGTTGTCCGGCCGGTCGGGGTCGAAGCGGTCGGGATCGCGGAAGTGGTTCGGGTCGCGGCTGCCCGAGGCCAGCATGAGCATGATCTGCGAGCCCTTGGGGATGACGGTGTCGGCGACGGTGACGTCGCTGTACGCCGCCCGCCAGGGAATGATGTGCACCGGCGGCTCGTAGCGCAGCAGTTCCTCGACCAGCGGCACGACCATGTCCGGGTCGTTCCGCAGCCGCTGCAGCACCTCCGGGTGGCGCAGCAGCGTCAGCATGCCGTTCGTGATGAGGTTGACCGTGGTCTCGTGGCCGGCGATCAGCAGCAGATTGGCGGTGGCGATGATCTCTTCGTCGGTCATCCGTCCGTCCGGGCCGTCGTCGTTCGCCATCCGTGCCAGCAGGTCCTCGCCCGGCCGGCCGTGACGCTGCTCCAGCAGCCCGCCGAGGTACTGGCGCAGGTCCTTGCGGGCCTGGAGACCGTTTTCGAGCTTTTCCTTCGGGTCGGTCTTGGGGTTGTAGTCGATGGAGTTGACGAGGGCGTCCACCCACAGATGGAACCGCGGTTCGTCCTCGCGGGGCACGCCGAGCAGGTGGCAGATCACCGTGACGGGGAACGGGTAGGCGAAGTCGTCGACGATGTCGATCTGCTCCTTGCCCGCGAAGTCGTCGATCAGACCGCTGACGGTGGCGGTCAGGTCGCCTTCCAGGCCGGTCACCAGCCCCGGGGTGTGCGGGGGGCCGAAGTGGCGCATCGCCATGCGCCGCAGGCGGTCGTGCTCGGGTGGGTCGAGGTTGATGAACGCCGGCGTGGTCTCACCCTCGTGCGTGGGCATCGGATGCGACAGGTTGCGGACGTCGGAGCTCAGGTGCGGGTCGTGCAGCAGGCCCGTGAGTTCGTCATAGGTGCTGACGACGTAGCTGCCGTCCTCCTGCCGGGCCACGGGTGTCTCGCGCAGTTCGGCGTACAGGGGGTACGGGTCGGCCCGGGAGGAGTAGTCGAGGATCCGGTGCAGCGTGTCGGGCTTCTCGGTCGTGGTCATCTCACGCTCCCTCCTACCGGCGGTGCTGCTGCGCGGCCGTGACCCGTCGCTCACTCGGGTCGTGTCCGGTGACGACCACGGTGGCGCCCTGGGCGAGCAGGACGGGGCCGGGGAAGTCGACGGGCACCGGCTTCGTGTCGACGGGCTGGTCGGGCGTGGGGCAGGGCGGTGGGAAGGGGGCGGCCGTCTCGATCAGCTTCCGGTAGTGGTCCAGCCACTTCGCGTTGTTGAAGCTCACCGCCGCGGTGACGCGGCCCTGGTAGCCGTATGCGGCGACGAAGCGCCGTTCGGACACCGACCCCTGGGAGAGGACCACCTCGTCGGCGAAGGTCGGCACCCCGACGGACTTGATGTTGACGCCGAACTGGATCGACCAGAACACCGGGAGGGACAGGTGGGGCCAGCGGTCCGCCTGGCCGCTGACCATGTTGTGCGCCGCGACCTCGGCCTGTTCCACGGCGTTGGCCCAGTGCTCCAGCGAGATCAGCCGGTACTCGTAGACCGGGTTCGGACAGCGTGCCACGTCTCCGGCGGCGAAGATGTCGTCGGTGATCAGGCCGTCGAGGGTGAGGGCGCGGCACCCCGTGTCGCAGGCGAGGCCCCACGGCCCGGCCGCCAGTCCCGAGCCCCGCAGCCACTCGGTGTTGCGGATGCCCCCGAGCGCCACCACCGCCACGTCGGCGTCGACCGTGCTGCCGTCGTCGAAGTGAGCACGGCGGAAGTGCCCCTGTGCGTCGCCCTCCAGCCGGGTGACCTTGACACCGCAGCGCAGATCGACGCCGTGCGCGCGCTGCATGTCGGACGCGACGTCACCGATCATGGCACCGAGCGCCCCGACCAGCGGCGCCGGCGCGAGCTCGGCGACGGTCACCGGGATGTCCCGCTCCCGGCAGATGGACGCGATCTCGGAGCCGGTGAACCCCGCGCCGATGACCAGCACGCGGGACGGCCCGGCGGCCAGCGCTCGCTGCAGGCCCTCGGCGTGCTCCCGCGTACGCACGACGAACACGCCGTCCAGGTCCGCCTCGCTCTCGACGAACCAGGGCCGTGCCCGCACGCCGGTGGAGATCAGCACCCGGTCGAAGGGAATCTCACGCCCGTCGGCGAGACGTACCTGGTTGGCCGCCAGGTCCAGCCCGCTCGCGGGCACGCCCAGCAGCCACTCCGCGTCGATGGCACGACGGCGCGGCAGCGTGGTGTCCCCGGCCGACACCCACCCGGTCAGCACCTGCTTGGACAGGGGAGGACGGTCGTAGGGCTCGCCCAGCTCGTCACCGATCATGGTGAGCGTTCCGGTGAACCCCTCGTCGCGCAGGGCCTCCGCGGCCCGCAGTCCCGCCAGGGACGCGCCGACGATCACGATCCGGCCGTCCCGCCTGAACGCCCGCAGGCTGTCGGCACTGATCATGACGGCGTCGCCTCCACCGGCACGTCCCGTTCCTCCAGCCGGTCGACCAGGATCGCCTGGACCGGGCAGGCCGCCGCGGCTCGCAGCACCTGGTCGCGCCGGGCGTCGTCGGGCTTGGGGTCGTACATCAGCGCTTCCTCGCCGTGCATCCGGAACGCGTCCGGAGCCAGGAACGCGCACTGCGCGTACCCCTCGCATCGGGAAAGATCAACGACAACTCTCATCCCGGCCTCCACGGGGACTGCGAGCTGCGGATCCTGAAGCCGGTGCCACTGTGGCGCGCACAGCGCGAGGCGAGCCTGGATGTGAGGATTCGACCGCTGTCGGCCCCCGCGGTGTGCGAGGGGGCACCGCGCTCGTCGGGTTTCCGCAGGAGGAATGGATCGTCGCCGGTACGGCGACCGGCGTCCGAGACCGCCCAGAGGACCTGACCTTGTCGTGGAAAAGCCTATTCCGCGCACACATCCCCCGCACTCCAGGCGGGGGAGGCCCGGCCGATTCGGCGCCGGAGCCGACCGGTTGCGCACGAGCCGTGGCAGCCGCGCAGGCCATTCACCCGCACGCCGCGTGCCCGTGCGGCGAGGACCGTGCGCCGTGGGTGATTCTTTGGAGGTGGCCGGCGTGACCCGGTGTGCGGCGCGTGCCCGGCTCGTGGCGTCGGTCGGGGTGGCGGCTGTGATCAGTGCGGTTCTTGATCAGAGCGGTTCTTCGATGTGCCGGAGGCGCGCATGGGTAAGGTGCTGGGCGATGTGCTGGGCTTGGCGGCCGGTGTCGCCGTCAGTCCGCTGCCGATCATCGCCCTGATCATCATGCTGGCGACGCCTCGCGGCCGCCTGAACGGACTGGTGTTCGTCACCGGCTGGGTGGTGGGGCTGTCGGCCCTGGGCGCGGTGATGCTGGTCATCGGGGGCAACGGGGATTCCACCAGCCACGGGCAGCCGGCCGACTGGACGGGGGCCCTCAAGCTCGCGCTGGGGCTGGCACTGGTCTTCTTCGCCCGGAGGCTGTGGCGTCGTCGCCCTGCCGACCCCGCGCAGGCGCAGTTGCCACAGTGGATGGCCGCGATCGACCGCTTCGCGCCGCGGAAGGTCTTCCTTCTCGCCCTCCTGCTGTCGGCCGGGAACCTGAAGAACGCTCCGCTGACCATTGCCGCGGGAGTGTCCATCAGCTCGTCGGGACTGCCGGTCGGACAGCAGATCGCCGCGCTGGCGATCTTCGTCGTCATCGCTTCCCTCGGCATGCTGATCCCCCTCGGGGTCTTCCTGGTCATGGGGGAGCGGGCGAGGAACATGCTGGGCAACTGGAAGGAATGGGCCGCGCGGCACAACGCGGCCGTCATGGCGGTTCTGTTCTTCGTGTTCGGCCTGAAGCTCCTGGGCGACGGCATCGGAGTCCTGGTCTCCTGACCGTGTCGCCGCCGGCCGGCGGTGTCACGCAAAGAGCGGCAGGGCGCCGAATTCCGCCGCCGCCGAAGCGTGTTCGGCCGGGAGGCTCTCCCGCTTGTCAAAGGATCGGCAATGGCTGGGGCGGCCGTTGAACGGTTCGCGGGCCCGGCACGTACGGCGGGTGGATCCGTCATGCCGGCTTGTCCCTCCATCCCGCTGGGACGGGTCCGCAACGTCATGACCATCGTGTGCCCCGCGCGACCGTGGGTTCCCTCCAGCGGAGGGAAGCGCGGAGGGCAGCGCAGTGAGGAGCAGGCCAGTGCCCCGCAAGGACTTGACGCGGTCGTCGCGTGCAACGCAACGCGAACACGCCCGACGCTGGAAACGGTCGAAGCTGTCGCTCGCCTTCATCGGCGGGCCGGTGCTTCTGGCGGTCGTCGCGGGTTCGGTGTTCGCGGCGGAGAGCCGTGATCACCACCCGCGGGGGAGCCGGCCGGCCTCCGCGCAGCCGGCCGCGGACCGCAAGCCCGATCCGGACTGCACGCTGCTGGTGCCCGATCACCCCCTCACCGCGCGCGGCCTGGCCACACCGTACCGACTCGTCGCGACCGATCCGGCCCAGGGGCCGTGCCACGAGGCGAACCCCGACCAGTCGGCGTTCGTGGAAGCCGCGATCGTCACCCGGGACGGCAAACTGACCCTCTACAACCCGTTGGTGATCGACAGAGGGACGAGACCGGCCGCGCGCACCGTCCGGCCCTCGGTGCCGAGAGGATCGACGGTCGGGATCTGGTTCGGCTTCAACAACGCGAATCTGACCCTGCGCGGGAGCGGTCGCTCCAACGCCCTCGCCCAGGGCACATGCGTCAACGGCCTGCGCGGATCCGTCTTCGGCCAGTTCGCGTACTGCAACGCGCCCGCGTTCTTCGCGGCCGCCAACGCCCAGATCGCCAAGGGGCACCTCAGGATTCCGGCGCTCGGGACCGCCAGGGACGGGCTGCCCTGCCCGACCACGAGGGACTTCTCCGTCGTGGACCAGGACGGCAGCGACAACGTGGTGACCCACTACCTCGCCGACGCGCACGGCCGTATCGCCCAGAACAACGCCGCGAGCAGGGCGGCCATGAAGAAGGCCGCGCGGCTGGCCAACCGTGGCGACCGCCACCACCGGCACAACGGCAGGTCCCGGTCGAGGACCGGCGCCCCCACGGATCTGGCCAACGGCAGCGACAACCTGCTGCTCACGCAGTTCATGGACCCGGCTCTCGGCTGCAAGCCCTTCACCGCACCCGACCAGTCCGGCGACGGCAAGGCCACGTCCGCCCTCGCTCTGGACGAACTGTCCGCAGCGGCCCGTCAGAAGGCTCCGGTCGCGCTGGTTCCGCCGAACGACCCGATGACGCTCGTCGACGGCCACAGCAGCGTCACGAAGACCAACGCGTACCGCGCGGGAGTCGACATGCCCGCGATCGGCGCCGGCGCCGGCCGTGCCGGAACAGCCTTCTGCGCCACCCTCTTCCGCAGCCCGGTCGGCGTCCAGCGCGTCTTCAAGGACAAGGGGCTCTTCGCGAAGGCGCCCTCGCCGGACCCGGCCACGGCGCCGAATCTCTTCGGCTTCCTCGCCGCGCGGGCCAACCAGACGTTCACCAACCTGGGCTGCGATCGGCTCCTCGGCGCGGCCGACCCCGTCAGCCTCACGACGGACGCGCAGGGACGGGTGACCGACGCGGTGCTGACACCGCTCGGCTCGACGCCCCCCACGGCCACCACCACGACCGGCGCGCCCCCGGCCACGTCCCCGAACACCCCGTCAGCCGGCACGAGCGGCAGCCCGACCGCCCCGGCTGCCTCGCCCACCGCGCCCGCCACCGCCGCCTCCCCCACTGTCACCTCGCCCACTGTCACCTCGCCCACCGGCGCCTCGGCCTCCGGAACGCCGACGGCGAGCACGTCCCAGAAGCCTTGAGCCATACGGCACCGGCCGGTACCGCACTTCGTGAAGTGGGGTACCGGCCGGTGCCGTAGGGGTTTGCTCGGTCAGCAGGACGCGGGCGGGACGCTCTGGTCGTACTGGAAGACGTTGCGCGGGTCGTACTTCGCCTTGATCTTGCGCAGCCGGTCGAAGTTGGAGCCCCAGTAGGCGGTCTCCCAGTCCTGCAGGGCGATGTTCGGCACGTTGACGTAGGCGCCGGCCACGTAGGGGCGCAGTGCCTGGCTGAACTCGGCGATCCAGGCCTGGGCCTGCGGGGTGAGCGGGTCGCAGATGCCCGGCTGGTCACTGCGCTTGCCCCAGCCGACGCCGGGCTCGGCGTAGAAGAGCGAGTCGCGGTGCGGGAACGCCGTACCGCCACGGGGGCTCTTCCTGACCGCCCCGCCGAACGCCTGGAGGAAGTAGTTGCTGTCGTCCGTGGGGGCGTCCTTCATGAACGAGGCGACCACGTCGATCGCCCTGGTCGGGAACGGCTTCTTGACGAACTGCGAGTAGAACTTCCAGTTCGCGGGTTCGACCTCGATCGGGACCTGGAATCCCGCGTACACGTCGCCCCAGTTGCCCACCTGCGTCGTCACCTTGGGGCTGCCGATCGACAGGAGCGGGGCCAGCAGCTTCTTGGCCTCCGCGGGCGTTCCTTCCGGGAGGACCCCGAACAGCAGGGTCTGGTTCCGGTGGAACTCGAGCTGGGTGCCGAGGCGGTCGTCGGTGAACGGCATGGTGCGCTGGTAGGTCTCGAAGAGCCTCCGCAGGTCGCCCAGTCCGTCCCACGTGGCCTGCAGATACGTGACGCTCTTCAGCGGGGCCAGCTTGTAGGTGAGCGAGGTGACGATCCCGAAGTTGCCGTTGCCCGCTCCGCGCAGCGCCCAGAGCAGATCCGAGTGGTGGTCCAGATCGACCTTGACCACCTTGGCGCACTCGCCGCCTTCGGCGACGACGATCTCGGCGCCGATCAGGCTGTCGCACGCCATGCCGAGCCAGCGGGTGAGGAAGCCGAAGCCGCCGCCGAGCGTGGCGCCGGAGAGGCCCACGCTGCCCTCGGTCCCCGTCGTCACCGCGAAGTTCTTCTTCGCGAGTGTGGTCACCGCTTCCAGCTGGTTGAGTCCGGAGCCGACCGTCGCGATGCGAGCGCCGCTGTCGATGTGGACCGACTTCAGCTCGCTGATGTCGATCACGAGGCCGCTGTCGACGTTCGACCAGCCCTCCAGGGCGTGGCGGCCGCTCCGGATCCGCAGCGCCACGTCGTTCTGCCGCGCCCACGTCAGGGCGTTGACCACGTCCTGGGTGTTCTGGGCGAAGACGATGACCAGCGGGTAGTGGGAGAAGAGCTGGTCCCAGCCGAGGCGCGCGTCGGTGTACCCGGGGTCGCCGGGGCGGACGATGCGGCCGGTCAGTTTCGCCGGCCCGCATGCCGCCCCGTACGGCTCGGTCGCGGGGGCCTCGGCCGCGGCGCTCGCGCCGGGAGCTTCGGCTGCCGCGACGCCGGGCACGACGACCGCGCCGGCACCGGCGACCGCCGTCGCCTTGAGCATGTTGCGACGGGAAAAGTCGTTCATGGTCCGTGTCCTCTCGACCACCAGCTGGCGCGAATCTGTCCGTTATGGACGATTTATGCGAAGTGGACGGTAGCAAGGATGATCACGGTGGACCGTCTCGACACGCTCTCCACCACGATCGATGTCCCCCACGCCGTCCGGCGCGAAGACCGCTCAGGCCGGCCGACGGGCCCGGTACGCACGGCCCCGCGGGCGATGCCCCAGCGGGTTGTCCGGCTGAGCCGGACGGCGGACAGGGCGCGGGCTCCGTCGGCGTCGGCGAGTCGGACGCCCGCGTGCTCCATGCCTGGCACGGGATGCGGGCCGGCCGTGTCAGGTGAGGCGGCGGAGGGCCTCGGGGGTCAGGTCGGCGAGGGTGGGGTAGCCGTCGACGGCCATGATCAGATCGGCCTCGGCGAGCAGGGACCGCAGGACGTGGACGACGCCGGCTTCGCCGCCGTAGGCGAGGCCGTACGTGTAGGGGCGGCCGATGCCGACGGCGGTGGCGCCCAGGGCGAGGGCCTTGACGACATCGGCTCCCGTGCGGACGCCGGAGTCGAACAGGACGGGCGTGCCGTCGGCGGCCCGGACCACGCCGGGCAGGGCGTCGAGGGCGGGCAGCCCGCCGTTCGCCTGGCGTCCGCCGTGGTTGGAGCAGTAGACGGCGTCCACGCCGCCGTCCTTGGCGCGGCGGACGTCGTCGGGGTGGCAGATGCCCTTGAGGATCAGCGGCAGGTCGGTGATCGAGCGCAGCCACGGCAGGTCGTCCCAGGTGAGGGGGTTGCCGAAGATCCTCACCCACTCGGCGACCGCGGCCGCCGGGTCGTCCTGCGGGCTGCGGGCGAGGCGGGCGCGGAAGACGGGGTCGCTGGTGTAGTTGGTCAGGCAGTGCCCGCGCAGCTGGGGGAAGTTGCTGACGGCGAGGTCCCGGGGGCGCCAGCCGGTGATCCAGGTGTCCAGGGTGACCACGACGCCCTTGAACCCGCCCTTCTCGGCGCGGTGGACCAGGCTCTCGGCCAGTTCCCGGTCGGTGGGTGTGTAGAGCTGGAAGAAGCCCGGGGTGTCGCCGAGCTCGGCGGCGACCTGCTCCAGTGGGTCGACGGTCAGGGTGGAGGCGATCATCGGGACGCCGGTGCGGGCGGCGGCGCGGGCCGTGGCGAGATCGCCGTGGCCGTCCTGTGCGCACAGGCCGAGCACGCCGACCGGGGCCATGAACAGCGGTGAGGGCAGGTGCGTCCCGAAGAGGTCGACGGACAGGTCCCGCTCCGTGGCCCCGACCATCATGCGCGGGACGAGGCCCCAGCGTTCGAACGCGGTGACGTTGGCGCGCTGGGTGCGCTCGTCGCCGGCTCCGGCCATGACGTAGGAGCGGACCGAGGCGGGCATCGCGGCCTGAGCCAGTGGCTCCAGTTCGTCGTAGGTCATCGGGAAGCGCGGCACCACCCCGCGCAGCCCGTCCATGTAGATCTCGTCCTGGTAGTCGCCGTACGCCACGATCCGGCCCTCCTTCACGCCCGCCGGGTGCGGACCCCTCGAAGTCCACAATGGGAGACCGATGCGTGAAGGGCGCGACGTGCGGGACGTGGTCTGTCGCTCGGGCCCGCCGCATCCCGGTACGTGCCGGGGCCTCTCACCAGTGGCTTCGGCGGCGCGAGGGAAGGCCCCCTCCGCGTCCTTCCTCGAAGGGGCGGGCGGAACACGAGGGTGCGGACGGGGAGCGAGGAGAGGAGCATCGGAGGAACGGAGGCAGGGTGGTGCTTATGGCGACGCCGTCGATGCTGTTCAGCGAGAGTCCGGACGATCCGTTCGCCCTCGGGCGGGGCGCCTCGGCGGTGCTCGACGATCACGGCACGGTGGTCGGCTGGAGCCCACGCGCGCAGGAGCTGCTGGGCTATTCGGCCAAGGAAGTGATCGGACGGCCGTGGCAGGACCTCCTGATCGACGCCCGTGATCTGCCTGTCGCGCGGTCCGTCGTCGTGGACGCCCTCAGGACGGGAGGCTGGTACGGCGTCCTGCCCGTCCGGCACCGCGAGGGACGGCGGGTGGACATGGGCTTCCGGGCCCGGGCGATCACGCGGGACGGGGACAGCCAGGAGTGGCTCCTGGTCGGGGCCCCCGCCGCGGACGTCATCGCCTGGCAGCGGGACCGGGCGCTGCTGGACGGCCTGTACCACCGGTCCCCGATCGGTCTGGCCACGTACGGCCCGGACCGCAGGGTGATTCGGATCAACCGGGCGATCGCCAAGGCGAGCGGTGTCCCGGCCGAGGCGCCGGTGGGCCGTCGCCCCAGCGAGTTCATGGTCGAGGAGGACGCGGGTCCGGCCGAGGAGCGGGTGCGGCACGTCCTGGAGACCGGCGAGCCGCTGATCTTCACGGAGCAGTCCGCGCGAACCCTCCACGATCCGGGCCGGGAGCGGATGGTGTCCGTCTCGGCCTTCCGGATGGAGGACTCCTCGGGCCGGGTCCTCGGCGTGGCGGAGACGATCGAGGACGTGACCCAGCGCTACCGGGCCCGGCGCAGACTCACCCTGCTGAACGAGGCGAGCGCCCGCATCGGGACCTCGCTGGACGTGGCACAGACCGCCCGGGAGCTGGCCGAGGTGGCGGTCGACGGCCTGGCCGACCACTGCTCCGTGGACCTCCTCAAGGCGGTGACGTCCGGTGACGAACCGTCCGGCGGTGTGGCGGGTCCGCTGTTCCGGGCGGCTCTCTCGCCACCGGAACGCCGGATCCCCTGCCAGGAGGGCGAGGTGGTCCCGCTCTTCCCGGAATCCCCGCAGGCGCGGTGCCTGGCCGAGCGCCGGACGATCCTCGAACGGCTGCTGTCCCTGCGCCCCGAGTGGTACGCCATGGACAGACGGCGGATCGAGGTCGCCCTGGGGCTCGGCGTTCATTCCCTGATCGTGGTGCCCCTGGTGGCGCGCGGCCTGGTACTGGGCGTCGTCAGTCTGTGGCGGGCGCGCCATTCGGAGCCCTTCGAGGACGACGACGCCGCGGTCGCCCAGGAGTTCGCCTCGCGCGCGGCCGTCTGCATCGACAACGCGCGCCGCTTCACCCAGCAGCAGAGCGCCGCGCTGACGCTCCAGCGCAGTCTGCTGCCGAGCACGGTGTCCGACCTGCCGGCCGTCGAGGTGGCCTGCCGGTACCTCCCCGCGAGCCGTGAACCGGGCATCGGCGGTGACTGGTTCGACGTGATCCCGCTGTCGGGAGCCCGGGTCGCCCTCGTCGTGGGGGACGTGGTCGGCCACGGGATCCACGCCGCGGCCTCCATGGGACGGCTGCGGGCCGCGGTGCGCACCCTGGCCAGCCTCGACCTGGAACCCGACGAGGTGGTGGCCCGGCTGGACGATCTGGTCAGCCTCCTGGCCGCCGAACTGGAGGCGAACGCCGACGGCAGCCCGTCGGCGTTGGACCAGGTGCTCGGGGCCACCTTCCTCTACGCGGTCTACGACCCGGTCTCCCGGCGCTGCTCCCTGGCCCGCGCCGGCCACCCGGCACCGGTGATGACCACCCCGGACGGTCAGGTGACCGTGCTCGACCTGCCCGCGGGGCCACCGCTGGGCCTCGGGGGACTGCCCTTCGAGACGTACGACCTCGATCTCCCGGAGGGCAGCCTGCTCACGCTGTACACCGACGGCCTGCTGGAGGCGCGCAGCGGCGACGTCGACGCCGCCCTGGAGACCCTCGGCGAACGCCTCGCGCACCCCGCGGATCCGCTGGACCACACCTGCCGCGCCGTGGTCGACGCGCTGCTGCCCGACGACCACGTCCCCACCGACGACGTCGCGCTGCTCATCGCCCGTACCCTGGTGCTGCCGCCACAGAACGTCGCCTCGTGGCAGCTCCCCCTGGAGGCGACCGCCGCCGCCCGGGCGAGGGAGCTGACCACGGCGAAGCTGGCCGAGTGGGGGCTGACGGAACTCGCCTTCACCACCGAGCTGGTGGCCAGCGAACTCGTCACCAACGCCTATCGGTACGGGGACGGACCCGTCACGCTGCGGCTGATCCGTACGCACTGCCTGGTCTGCGAGGTGTCGGACGGCAGCCACACCTCCCCGCACCTCCGGCGGGCCCTCAGCTTGGACGAGGGCGGGCGCGGGCTCTTCCTGGTCGCGCAGCTCACCGAGCGGTGGGGCGCCCGCTACACCCACGACGGCAAGACGGTCTGGACGGAGCAGTCGCTGCCGCCCGCCGCCGGCCGCGAACCGCCGCCGAGGGCGGGCTGACCGGCCCGGTGGGTCAGGGCAGCAGGACGGCCTTGCCGTGGTTGCGGTGGGCCTCCAGGTCGGTGTGGGCCTGTGCGGCCTCCGCGAGGGGGTAGGTGCGCCAGATCGGCACGTCGAGCCCGCCGGCCGCGGCCAGCCGCACCAGCTCCGGCAGGGCGTCCGCGGCCTGGTCGCCGCCGACGCTGAAGCGGACGCCGTGCTGTGCGGCGGACATGTCGGCGATGGTGATGACGCGCGCGCTGTCACCGGTCAGGGCGACGGAGTCGGCGAGCACGCCGGCGCCGGAGGCGTCGAAGACGTAGTCGACCCCCTGCGGGGCCGCCGCCCTCACCCGCTCCGCCCAGCCGTCGCCGTAGCGGACCGCGGTGGCTCCGAGCGCGGTGAGACGGTCGAGGTCGTGCTCACCCGCCGTTCCGACGACGGTGATGCCGCGTGCGGCGGCCAGCTGCACCGCGACGGTGCCCACACTGCCGCCCGCGCCGTGGACGAGCAGCGTCCGGCCCTCGCGCACGCCCAGCTCCCCGAGGACGCGGGACGCGGTCAGGCCGACCGTGACCAGCGAGGCGGCGACCTCCCACGACAGGGACTCGGGCTTGGCGACCGGCCGGTCGAGCAGCGCGTACTCGCTGTAGCCGCCGCCGACGGCGGAGCCGAGAACCTCGTCCCCCACGGCCGCCCCGGCCCCCTCGCCGACGGCGTCGACGACACCGGCGACGTCCAGGCCGGGCGTCACGGGGAAGTGGGCGGGGACGGCGCCGGCCATCAGACCGGACCGGAGCTTCATGTCGAGGGGGTTCACGGAGGCGGCCCGCACGCGGATCCGGACCTGGCCCGGGCCGGGCTCCGGCGCGGTGACCTCCGTCAGCCGCAGCACCTCGGGTGCGCCGTACTCGGAGTATGTGATCGCTTTGGACATCGGGAACTCCATGGTGGAAACCGGTGGGGGAGGGGGCCGCACATGCTCTGAATCACTGTGCGGCCATATCGGTGGGGTCGCCGCTCAGGCGGTGAGTGCGGGGTAGTCGGTGTAGCCGCGGTGGTCGCCGCCGTAGAAGGTGGCCTGGTCCGGGGCGTTGAAGGGGCCGCCGGCGGCCAGCCGCCGGGGCAGGTCGGGGTTGGCCAGGAACAGCGCCCCGTAGGCGATCATGTCCGCGCTGCCGTCCTCGATCAGCTTCAGCGCCTCGGGGCCGGTGACGTCGGGGTGGGTGAACGGGTTGAGGACGAACGTGCCGGGCCAGGCCTTGCGCAGCCGCGCGGTCAGGCCACGGTCCGGTCCCTCCAGCACGTGCAGATAGGCGGGCTCCAGGCCGGCGAGCCGGTCCAGCAGGGCGGGGTAGACCTCGCCCGGGTTGTCCTCGGCGATGTCGTTGTACGGGTTGCCGGGCGAGATCCGCAGGCCGACCCGGTGGCCGCCGATCTCCCGGGTCACGGCCGTGACGACCTCCACCGCGAAGCGGATCAGGCCCTCGGTGGTGCCGCCCCAGGCGTCGGTGCGCCGGTTGGCGCCGGGCGCGAGGAACTGGTGGATCAGATAGCCGTTGGCGCCGTGGATCTCCACGCCGTCGAACCCGGCCTCGACGGCGTTGCGGGCCGCGGCGGCGAAGTCGGCGATCGTCTGCCGGATCTCCGCCTCGCTCAGCTCCCGCGGTGTCACGAACTCCTTCGGGCCCTCGTGGGTGAAGACCTGGCCCTGGGCGGCCACCGCCGACGGCGCGACCGGCACCAGGCCCTCGGGCAGCAGGCTCGGGTGGCCGATCCGGCCGGTGTGCATCAGCTGGGCGAAGATCACGCCGCCCTCGCGGTGCACGGCGTCGGTCACGGTCCGCCACGCCCGCACCTGCCCGGGGGTGTGCAGGCCGGGGGTGTCGGGGTAGCCCTGGCCGACGGGCGAGGGCTGGACGCCCTCGGTCACGATCAGTCCGGCACCGGCGCGCTGCGCGTAGTAGGTCGCCATCAGCTCGGTCGGCTCGGCGCCGGGCCCGAAGGCGCGGCTGCGGGTCATCGGTGCCATCGCGATGCGGTTGGCGAGGGGCTTGCCGCCCAGGTCGAACGGGTCGAAAGCAGTGGTCATGGCTCTTCCTCGGGGTGAGTGCCGCCGTGTGGCGCGGGCGCTCCGGTGTCCTACCGGGGCGATTGCCTGTCCGAACAAGTAAATCACCTGTCCGAACAGGTAAATCCGCCGCATCCATCCCGAGGTCGGTTGTGAAGCACGTCACACGCTCTGACGTGGGGATTCCCTTGCCGAGGCTCAGAAGGCTCATGGCGGAGCCCCCGAGGGGTAGGGTTAGGTTGCTCGGGCAGGAAAGTGAGGGAGAGATGGCGCAGTCCACACCGGAGGCCGGAAACGGATGGGGTCCGGCCGGGCCGGGGCAGGAGGCCACCGTCCCGGTGCCGGCCGCGGCCGGCAGCGGTCCGATCAGTCACGCGATCTTCCGCCTGGCGCGCCTGCACCGCATGTTCGCGGGACAGCTGCTGCGCCGTATCGGCCTTCACCCGGGCCAGGAGCTGGTCATGATGCACCTGTGGGAACTCGGCCCCCAGCGACAGGCCGACCTGGTGCGCCTGATGGACTCCGACGCCGCCACCATGACCCGCACCGTCCGGCGCCTGGAGCAGGCCGGCTTCGTCCGCCGCCGCCCCTCGCCGACCGACAAGCGCGCGTCCCTCATCGAACCCACCGCGGCCAGCCATGGGCTGCGTCGCGAGGTCGAGCGGGTCTGGGCCCAGCTGGAGGACCTCGTGACGGCGGACCTCGACGCCGGCGAGCAGGCCACGGCCCTGCACACGCTGGAACGCCTGGAGCACAACCTCGTCCGGGCCACCGCCGGTCCCACGGGCACAGAGGACTGACACCCCTGGGGGGCGGGCGGTCGAGCGGCTTACGTACGACGGCTCCCGGGCGCCGAGGGCGGCGCGATGCGTCAACGCCCGCCGAACGGAGCCCAATTGGCCGCGATGCCGCCGTACCGGGCCGGTTTCCCACCCCGCGTTCGGGCTCCGGGGCCCGGATGCAGGTCGGCCGGACGAGTGACAGACTGGAGCTCCGGCGGTCCGGGGCGGACTGCGTCGGCCTGCTCGGCCACAGGCGCACATGCCTCGAAACACCGCCCGCGGCCAGGGCTTCCGCGTCTTCGTCGTGCCCCACCACCGGACGACGCCGGGCGACTGCTTCGCCGGGGGCGCCCGTCGGGATGCGGGCCGACACCCGCGTGGACACCACCGCTCGCCCCGGCCGGGAACCGGGCTGCCACGTGACCCTCGTCCGCGCCCGGGAGACACGGAGGTGATCATGCGTGGCGAACGGAGCGACGTACGGGAACCGTGTACGGACGGCGGTGAACTCCGGTGAGCGCGACCGGGGATGGAGCCGCCGCGGCACGTGAGGGACTGGCCGGGCAGACGGTCGTGGTGGTGGGGGGCAGCGCGGGCATCGGTCTGGAAACCGCTCGGCAGGTGCGTGCGGCCGGTGGCGAGGTCGTGCTCGCGGCGCGGAACGCCGAACGCCTGAAGCGGGCGGCGGACGAGCTGAACCCGCTGAGCACGGCCGCGTTCGACGCCCAGGACACCACTCGCCTGGAGCGCTTTCTCCTGGAACTGCCCGGGCGGGTCGACCATGTGCTGGTCACGGCGGGCAGCCCGTCGTACACGCCCCTCTCCGAGATCGACCTGGCCGACGCCGGACGTGACTTCGGCAGCCGTATCGCGATGATGCTGGCGGTGGCGCGGGCGGCCCGGGAGAAGGTCAGGGCCGGGGGAACGCTGCTGTTCATCGGCGGGACCGGCGGCCGGCGGCCCGCGCCCGGGATGGCCGTGATGGGCGCCCTCACCGCGGCGCTGCCCGCGCTGACCGCCAACCTGGCACTGGAGGTCGCCCCGGTCCGGGTCAACCTGATGGCGGCCGGGTTCGTGGACACACCACTGTCCGCCGCCCTCCTCGGCGACCAACTCGAGGCACGACGGGAGCAGTTGAGGAAGACGCTGCCCATCGGCCGGGTGGTCGGTCCGGCGGATGTCGCCGCCCTGGCGCTGCACATCATGGTCAACGGCGCGCTCACCGGCGCCACTTACGACATCGACGGCGGCCAACAGCTCGTCGCGCACTGACCGCGTGATCCGCGGGCCCCGGCCCCGGGAGCGGCGCGGGCCTGCCGGCGCCCCGTAATCCGCCCCCGCTCACGCGGCGGATGCGGCCGCACCGGTATCCCCTCCGAGACGAGAGGCGCAAGCCATGGACATGAAATTCGAGGTCGTCGTGGTGCCGGTGTCCGACGTCGACCGGGCCAAGGACTTCTACACCGGGCTGGGCTGGCGGCTCGACGCGGACATCGCCCCCGCCGGGGACTTCCGGGTGGTGCAGGTGACCCCGCCGGGCTCCCCGGCGTCGGTCATCTTCGGCACGTCGGTCACCGAACAGGCCCCCGGCTCGGCGCAGGGTCTGCACCTGGTCGTCGACGACATCGAGGCCGCCCGGGACGAGCTGAAGCGGCGCGGCGCCGACCCCGGCGAGGTCTTCCACGACGCCGGGGGCGTCTTCCACCACGCCGGCACCGACGCCCGGGTGCCCGGTCCCGCTCCGCAGCGCGGCAGCTACGGCTCCTTCCTGTCGTTCGCCGACCCGGACGGCAACGGCTGGCTCCTCCAGGAGGTCACCACCAGGCTCCCGGGGCGGCTGGATCCCGCGACCACCTCGTTCGCCTCCGCCGGGGACCTGGCGAGCGCCCTGCGGCGGGCCGAGGCGGCGCACGGCGAGCACGAGGCGCGCACCGGCGAGCAGGACCCCAACTGGCCGGACTGGTACGCGCGGTACATGGTGAGCGAGCGGGCCGGAACGGAACCGCCGTCGTAAGCCCGCGTCACCGGGGTCCGTTGCGCACCCAGCGGTGCCGGGGCGGAAGCGCGGCACCCGGAGGGACGAACCGGTATCCACCCATCGGCACGGGGACGACGACGGGCCGGCGCATGACCTCCTCGAACCAGCCGGCGGCGATCCGGCCGAGGTGTTCCGGGGGCCCGGCGGCGGTCAGCGGCCGCACGTGCCCGGTCGGCTCCGGGGTCTGGGGGTTCTGGCTGTGCCGCTCGCCGCAGAAGAGCCGGTCGCCGAGGACGGTCACGCCCAGCGTCATGAAGATCAGGCCCCTGCCGCCCTCGCGCCGGTCGACCAGTTCGGCGATGAGCGTGAGGATCTCCTCTCCGCGGGCCACCGCCTCGTCCAACTCGGCCAGGTAGGCGGCGTGTTCGGCCGGGGGCTCCCACCGGGGGCCCCGCGCGGGGGCGAGTCCGTCCTCCTCGTCGTCGTCCTCCGGCCCGAAGACGAGTACGGCGGTGGAACTGGCCCGGCACTGCGGCCAGGAGCGGGCGGACTGCCTCACGACGTCCACGAAGGCTTCCTGCGCGCCGTTCAGTTCGTCGGCCCCGAACCAGTCGTCGTACACACGGACGAGGCTACGCGGTGGAAGGGCGCTCGATCGGGTGATTCAGGAGGGGCGGCTGCCGCGCCGGTCGCCGGCACCGCGCGGGTGATCTCCCGGGTGCGCAAGTGCTGCGCGTATGCCTTGAATGTACGGGATGTGCGTGGACGGGCGTGACGGAAGGCGGGTCCTGACGTGGTGGAAGCGGCTTCGCCGGGCTCCGGGGACACCGTGGCGTACCGGATTCGCGGCGGAAGGCTGCGCCGGCACGCCCTGGTGGGCGCGGCCGTGGTGCACCTGGGGGTGTTCGGGGTCGTCCTGTCCGGGTGTGCCGACCGGCTGGGCATCGCCGCCGGCAGCCCGTCCGCCGCCGCGTCGCTCGCCCCCACACCGCCGAAGCAACCGCCGCCTCAACTGACGCCGGAGCAGGTGAACGCGGCCGTGGACCGGCTCGACGGCCTGGTGCGCGACGCGATGCGGCAGACCGGGGTGCCGGGGGTCGCCGTGGGCGTCGTCTACCGCGGCAAGGTCGTGTACGAGAAGGGCTTCGGCGTCCGTGAGCTGGGCAGGAGCGCCAGGGTCGACCCCGGGACGGTCTTCCAGCTGGCGTCGCTGTCGAAGCCGCTGTCGTCCACCGTCGTCGCCGGGGCCGTGGGGCGCAAGGTCGTGGGCTGGGACGAGCCGGTGGTCGCCCATGACCCGGGCTTCGCGCTCAAGGACCCGTACGTGACCGCGAACGTGACGGCCGCGGACCTGTTCTCGCACCGCAGCGGACTGCCCGACCACGCGGGCGACCTGCTTCAGGACCTGGGCTACCAGCGCGACTACATTCTGCGGCACCTGCGGCTGGAACCGCTGACTCCGTTCCGCGCGAGCTATGCCTACACCAACTACGGCCTCACCGCGGCGGGGGTGACGGTGGCCGACGCGGCGGGGACCAGCTGGTCGCGGCTGGCGGCGGACACGCTGTTCAAGCCCCTGGGGATGGACCACTCCAGCTACCGGCGCGCCGACTACGACAAGGCCGCCGACAGGGCGTCGGCCCATGTCGAGGTCAACGGCCGCTGGAAGCCCTCCACCACCGAGAACGCCGACAGCCAGGCGCCCGCGGGCGGTGCGAGCTCGACGGTCGGCGACCTCACCCGCTGGATGCGCCTGCAACTGGACAACGGCGCGTTCCAGGGGCGGCAGCTCATCGACCCGGCGGCCCTGGACCGGACCCGTGTCCCGCACTCCGTCGCCATGGCCCCGCTCGCCCCGGCCGGTGAGCCGGGCTTCTACGGGTTCGGCTGGAACGTCGGCTACGACGACCGCGGACGGCTGCGCCTGAGCCATTCCGGCGGCTTCGAACTGGGCGCCGCGACCGCGGTCACCCTCCTGCCCGGCGAACGGCTCGGCATCGTGGTGCTGACGAACGGACAACCCGTCGGCGTGCCCGAGGCGGTGGCCGCCGCGTTCTTCGACATCGCCCAGCACGGGAAGCGGACGGTCGACTGGCTGCCCTTCTACGGGAAGGTGGTGCGCGCCGCCGTCTACACGGGCGTCTCCCCGACGAACTACGCCAAGCCGCCTGCCCGTGCCACACGGGCCCAGGCCGCCGACGTCTACACGGGCACCTACGCGAACGACTACTACGGGCCGGTCACCGTCACCAGCGACGGCAGCGGCAACCTGAGCATGACACTGGGCCCGCGGAAGATGTCGTTCCCCTTGAGGCACTACACAGGGGACACCTTCAGCTACCGGACCCAGGGCGAGAACGCCGTCGGCCTGTCCGGTGTCACGTTCCACACGTCCTCCGGCAAGGCCACGAGCGTCACCATCGAGCACCTCGACGCCAACGGACTGGGCACCTTCACCCGCTGAGGGCGCGCTGTTGCGGTCGGGCGGTTTGCGAGAAGGCTCGCGCACCCGCATACCTACGAGTAGCGTGCGCTCACCCCCCCCCGCTCCCTGCGGTCCGCACGGGCCCCGAGCCACGCAAGGAGAGACGGGATGACAGACGCGTTCTCGTCCCCCGACTACCAGCCGCACCACCCAGCACCGCCGTACCACCCCTCGTTCGACGCACCGTCCCCGTTCACCGCCCGCCCCTGGCCGCCGCGACCGCAGCCGGAGCCCGGCAGCGGGGGCACGCACCCCGGGGCGCCCGGCCGGCACAGCGATCTGCGTCTGCTGCGCGGCGCCTACCGCTTGCAGCGGCGGGTGGCGACGTTCACGGCCCTCGGGTACTTCACCGTCTTCCTCGTGCTGTCCGCGTTCGTGCCGTCGCTGATGACGGGCACGGTCTCGGGCGGACTGTCCCTGGGGCTGCTGCTCGGGGTGCTCCAGGTTCCCGTCACCTGCCTGGCGATCGGGCTGTACGAGTTCACGGCGCGCCGGAGGGTCGACCCGATCGCACACCGCATCCGCAGACAGGCCGAGCCGGCTGCTGGGCGGGGGGCGTCGCGGTGACCGGATTCAGCAGTTCCGCGCAGGCCATGTCGCTGGTGGCGTTCACGGCGATCGCCACGATCACGCTGCTGCTGTGCGTGATGACCGGGCCCGACCGGGACGACCTCGACGAGTTCTACACGGGGTACGGCTCCCTGTCGCCGATGCGCAACGGCCTCGCCATCGCCGGTGACTACATCTCCGCGGCGACGGTCCTCTCCACCGGCGGGGTCATCGCCGTCTTCGGGTACGACGGCGTCGTCCTGGCGCTGAGCATCGCCCTCTCCCTCATGCTGCTGATGTTCCTGCTGGCCGAACCGCTGCGCAACGCGGGCCGGTTCACCATGGGCGACGTGATCGCGCGGCGGATGCCGGGCCGGGCGGTGCGCATGGCCGCGTGCGCCACCACCATCATGGCCCTGGTGCCGATGATGCTGGTCCAGCTCGCGGGCACCGGTGATCTGCTGGCGTTCATCCTCGGCTTCTCCGGCGATTCGCTGAAGACGGGGTGCGTCATCGGGATCGGCGCGCTGATGATCAGCTACGCGGCGATCGGCGGCATGAAGGGCACGGCCCTCGTCCAGATCCTGAAGATCATGATGCTGCTCGGGTCCGGCGCCGTCGTCGCCGTGCTGATCCTGCGGCACTTCGACTGGGACCCGGGCGCGCTGCTGGCCGCGGCGGGGCGGCAGAGCGGGGCGGGGTCGGCCTTCCTCCACTCGGGCCTCGAGTTCGCGGGCGGGCCCTACCCCCGGCTCGACATGATCAGCACGGAGCTGACCGTCGTACTGGGCAGCGGCTGTCTGCCGCACGTCACCATGCGCATGTACACCGCGAGCAGTGCCCGGCAGATCCGCCGCTCGATGTCGTGGGCGGTGCCGTGCGTGGCCGTCTTCATGCTGATCATCACGGTCGTGGCCTTCGGCGCGACGGCGCTGGTCGGGCGTGCGACCGTCGCGGGCGCCGACCCGCAGGGCACGACGGCCTATCTGCTGGGCTCCCGGGCCGTGTTGGGGGCGGACGTGTCGACGGCGGAGACGCTCCTGTTCACCACGGTCACGACGGCGCTCTTCCTCACCCTGCTCGCCTCGGTCGCCGGGATGATCCTGGCCTGCGCCAACTCCCTCGCCCACGACGTGTTCGCCGCCCGCAAGCGGGAGACGGCCCCGCCGCGCGAGATGGCCCTGGCCCGCCTGTCCGCCCTCGCCGTCGGTGCCCCCACCATCCTGCTGGCCACCCTCGTCCAGCACCACAACCTGCAGCCGCTGGCCCTGCTGTCGGCCTCCATCGGCGCCTCCGCCCTGGCACCGGCGCTGGTCTACAGCCTCTTCTGGCGCCGCTACACCCGCACGGGCCTGCTGTGCACCCTGCTCGGCGGCGCCCTGGCCACCGTCGTCCTGATGACCGGCACCAATCTGGTCTCGGGCTCGCCCTTCTCCGCCTTCCCGAGAGCCGACTTCAACTGGTTCCCGTTCACCACGACGGGCCTGGTCTCCGTCCCCCTGGGCTTCGCCCTCGGCTGGGCCGGGACGATGCTCTCCGGGCGGCAGAAGGCGGAGGAACAGCGCCGGCAGTACGAGGCGGTCGAGGGCTGGATCCTCGCCGGGGCGAGCCGCCGACGGGGATGAGATCCCGGGCCGGCGCGCCGTACGAACGGCCCTGGGCCCGCTCTTCATGGACGCCGCCCGACGGGCCGCAGCCGGCTCGGGGGACCGGCCACGGCACCGTCGTGGCCGGGGCCGCCACCAGGAAGGGGAACGTGCCTCGGCACACCTTCCCGGGTTGCCGGACGGCCGCTTCTCATGCGCGGCCGAACGAGTGGTCGTGCCCCGGCACGGCGCGATCGAGAACGAGCGGGCGACCGCGTGTCCCCGCGAGGGTTTCCGGTGTTGTTCACGGCGGAGGGCCCGGTCCTGGAGAGCGGCCGGGCCCCGCAACGCGCACGGCGTCCCCCGCGCCGGAGGACCGGAGCGGTCCGAGCGGCGCCCCCCGATCCGATCCGCCCCGCCGGTCCCTGCCGCGGCGGCCCCGCAAGGCGCCTGTTTGCACTGGAGGGATCCGGGCCCGCTGCTGACCGGCGGCCGGCAGCAGGCCCTGGACACCCTCGCGGCCGATGTCGCGGCCTGGCTCTCCTGGTACCGGCGCACCGTGGTGCTGGACGCACTCGAATACCTGCACCAGCACCGTTGACCGGGCACGCGGGCCCGGGGCGCGCGGCGGGGCTCAGGCCGGCTCGGGCTGCGGTTCCGGCCGTCGCAGCGGTGCCGCCTTCGGCTCCCAGAGCCTGGTGGTCCGCACATAGCCGCGCACCACCGAGGCCATCGCCAGAACGAGGACGGGCCCGAACACCCACGGATGTTCGGCCATCTTCAGCGGCAGACAGCGGTACGACACCAGGAGCGCGGCGAAGACCGTCACGCCGTGGACGACCAGCAGGATTCCGGGCCGCTCCCAGCCGCGTTCGAACGAGCGCAGCGCCGCCTCGATCGTGAGCGCGAACACCACTCCGGCGAGGAGGTCCACGCCGTAGTGATAACCGAATCCCAGCGTCGCGCCGAGCGTGGCGACCAGCCAGAACGTTCCCGCGAACCGCAGAATCCGTGGGCCCTTGCGGGAATGGACGAAGATCGTGGTGGCCCATGCCGTGTGCAGGCTGGGCATGCAGTTGCGCGGGGTGATCTCGTCGAAGGGAATGGAGTGCGGGGGCGTGACCGGCGACGGGGTGTTCGGCCACAGCTCGGCCACCGCCCAGTGCCCGCCCTCGGCGCCGTAGGCGAAGACCGGTCCGACGACCGGGAAGACCATGTAGACGGCCGGTCCGAGGAGGCCGATGACCAGGAAGGTGCGCACCAGATGGTGGCGGGGGAAGCGGCGTTCGGCCGCCACGTGGCGCAGTTGGTAGAACGCGACGACGACCGCGGCCACCGCGAGCTGGATGTAGACGTAGTCGAGAACGTGGGCGCCGACCGGGCCGGTGGCCCGGACGATCCGGCCCGCCAGCCATGAGGGGTTGCCCAGCGCGTGATCGGCGGTCGCCGCGTACTGGTCGAGCACCGAGGGGTGGGTCTTCGAGGTGATGAGCAGCCAGGTGTCGCCGGTCTTGCGGCCGGTCACCAGCAGCAGGCCCAGCCCGACGCCCTTCAGCAGCAGGACGCGTTCCCGGCCCGAGCGGCGGGTGACGGCGACGACCGCCCAGCCCAGGATCACCCACAGCGCGCCGTTGCCGAAGGGGTGGCCGTCGGTCACCTCGACGCCGGCGGCCCACCGTACGAGCGCGAAGGCGGCGTCGATGCCGATGGCGGCGCCGGCCGCGATGAACCGTTCCCGCCAGGTGAGCACCACCATCGTCAACGCCATGCTGGCGTACAGCAGGAAACCGGACTTGGGCGGGAGAACGACCTCTCGCACCTGGGTGGTGACAGGCCCCGGCAGGCCGTAGTGGCGTGCGGCGATCTCCAGCGTGACGAGGAACGCGAGAACTCCCGCACCCGCCGTGGCCCACAGCACCGCTCTCGGTCGGCACCACGTGGCGGACTTGATTCTGCGGCATGTTCGCGAAAGCGCACGCGGTGCTATGGGTATCAATTGTTCGGCCGATTTGTCGGAGATGAGGGCGCTCGTCGCGGGGTCGGTCATGCCGTCCGGGCGGCGCGGGACGTTTTTGTTCAACAGCAGAGCGCCCACGTGTCGAGCACGGCGTGCGGGGACGACGGAACCCCGTTGTGCCTGGGCCGGCGGGACCCCGGTCCGAGGAGGGCGGGCCCGCAGAGGCGTTCGGTGCGCACGCGGCTCAGGATGGCGGGGTCGTCGAACTGCATGACCGGATCTTTTCAACCAAGTTCACGTCTTGGCCACCCCATTGTTCGGAAGATGGGGCGGTGTTCGCGGCCCCTAGCCGGCGGGGGTGGGGAGGGAGAGGCCGGCGTAGACCTGGTTGAGGACGGTGGGCAGCAGTGCGTTGGCCGTGGTCTGGCCCTCGGGCGACAGGGTGAGGTTCGTCCAGATCACGAGCGTGACGTCGTGGTCCGGGTCGTAGCCGATGAAGGAGTTGAAGCCGGGCAGTTCGCCGCCGTGGTAGTACATCGCGGCCTTCGGGCCGAAGCGCTGGTACGAGATGCCGTACCCGTACTTCTGGCCGCCGGACGCGGCCGGGCCCTCGGCCCGCGGGCTGCGGAGCCACTGCCGCTGCATCGCCGGGGCCAGGACCTTGCCGGTGACCAGGGCCCGGATCCAGGTGGCCAGGTCGTCCGCGGTGGAGACGGCGCCTCCGGCGGCGCCGGAGTAGGAGGGGTTCATGTGCGTGTAGTCCCTCGGCCGGAGCTTCCCGGACCGGGCCGCCGCCCGCAGGCCGGCGGGGTAGGGCCGGTCGACCAGCGCGTAGGCGGAACCGCCGTACATGTAGCCGTGGGACCAGGGCGCGGGGAGGGACAGGTCGCCGGTGCCGGGCAGCGAGGTGCCCGCCAGCCCGAGCGGGGTGAACAGCCGGTCCCGGAGCTGCCGGGCCGGCAACCGGCCGCCCGCTCTCTCGGCGACGAGGCCCAGCAGGACGTAGTTGGTGTTGTTGTACTCGTACGACGTGCCGGGCGCGAAGCGCGGCGGGTGCCGGAACGCGATGGCCAGCATCTCCCGCGGTGTCACGGCCCTGCCCGGGTCGGCGTCCAGACGGGCCGCGAGTTCGGGCGCGTCGGTGTAGTTGTAGAGCCCGCTGCGCATCTCCAGCAGCTCGGCGATGGTGATGTGCGTGCCGCCCGGCACGCCGGGCACGTAGGCCGACACCGGGTCGCTCAGCCGGAGCCTGCCCTCCTGGGCCAGCAGGAGGATCAGCGCCGCGGTCATGGTCTTGGTGTTGGAGGCGATCCGGAAGTGGTCGCCCGTGGTGGGGGTCCGCGCTTCGCCCAGCTCGCTCGTGCCGACGGTCGCCCGGAAGGTTCCCTGCGGAGTGCGCAGCAGGACGACCGCGCCGGGGACCATGAGCCGTTTCGCCGCCCTCGCCACGGCCGACCGGAACGCGGCCGGATCGACGGGCCTCAGCGCCGACGGGGTGGCGGCGGAGGCGCTCGCGGTCGCCGCGGGAGGGGCCGATGCGTCGGAGAGCGCCGTGAGACCCGGCCCCGGGGGCAGGGCGCAGCCCGCGACCAGCAGGGCCGTGCACGACGCCGAAAGCACCAGGCGGCGGGTGGTGCGCGAGGCCCCGGAACCCGCACCCGCCGGGTTCGCGGCGTCGTCGGTCCGGGGAATCCTCATGCCAGCCCCACAGTCCCTGCGGTCGGCGGTGCGCGGCCGGAGAGCCGCAAGGGAATTTTATTGCCTTTCGGTGCTTATGGGGATTCGGGGCGGGATCATCCGGAGCCCGCGAGTTCGAGCAGCACGTGCAGGTCGTGGGCGGCGGCGAAGGCGCACAGGGCGTTGGAGCCGACCACCGCGAGTGCCGCGGCCAGCGGCAGCGCGGCGTGGCCGAGCGGGGACGCCTGGGCGCGCGGTGCCGCGAGGAGGGCGGCGACCCGGCGGGGGACGGGGCCGGCGGCGGCCAGGGGGTCGCGGCGTCTGCCGAGCAGGCCGAGCACGGCGTCCGTGAGACGGCGCCGGGAGGGATGCCTGGCCGTGGCCAGGGCTGCCTTTCCGACCGCGCGGGCCACCTGCCGGCGGTCGCCGCAGACGGTCACGGCGCTCTCGTCCGCCCAGCGCTCCACCGTGTACGTGACGGCCGGCGCCACCGGCCGCAGCAGCGGGTTGAGGGCGACGGCCAGATGGGTCACCGCGACGAAGGCGTAGTGATGGCAGCGCAGGTGGGCGGCCTCGTGCGCGAGCATCGCCGCGCGGTCGGCGTCGTCGAGCGCCTCCAGCATGCCGGTGGAGACGACGACACGGCCGGGGAGGCCGGGGAGCGCGTAGGCGTCGGGGGCGGCCTCGGTGACGACGACCAGCCGGTCGGGCCCCGGAAGGCAGGCCGCCTCCAGCGCGGCGGCCGCCAGCGCGCGTATCCGCCGCCAGAGCATGCGCGCCCCCGCCCCCGCGGCGACGGCCAGCACCACGCCCGCGGCGACCGCCTCGATCACGGACACGGAGTCGCCCGCGCGCACGGTGGACAGCGACCAGTTCCCGAGTCGCGCGGCCGGTGACCAGCGCACCAGCCCCGCGACCACAAGTACCCCGAGCGCCGCCAGGCTGAGCGCGGCCAGGGCCAGCGCAACCGTCGTGAGCAGCCAGGTCGCCAGGCGGGGTTCCAGGCGGTCGGCCAGTGGGCGGGCCGTCAGCGCCGCGGGCAGCGGGAACAGCAGCGGCACATAGACCAGCAGGTGCATCAGCACGGCGGCTCGCCCTCTCGCCGGCGGATCGCCCGGGAGCGGCCGCCGTGGCCGCTCGGCGCGCCGGTCCCTCGGTGGCGGCGGTCTACTGGAAGCCGTAGGGAGTTCACCAGTTGGCTACCTTCGCCGCCATCGTCTACAGTCACGTAGACGTTCTACATCACGTAGAAGATCACCGCCAAGCCTGCCGTCTGCGCCCGCAGCCGCGCGCACGCGCGCAGCGCCCCGCGGGGGCCACCGGACGTCGTACGGGCCCGGCCTGCAGACCTGAGCACCTGGGAGAGTCCACTCGATGATGCACCTCGCATTCGACGGATCCGGCCTCGACGGTTCGCTGTTCACCACCGTCACCGACCTGGCCCGTGATACGAAGTGGCTCAACACGCCGCTCGCCCTGTGGACCAACGCGGGCCTCGGAGTCTTCGCCGTGCTCATGGTCTGGGGCTGGTGGAACGCCCGTCGCCGCGACACCGCCGCCATGACCCTCGCCCTGGCCGCGCCCGTCGCCGTCGTGGTCGCCTTCGCCGTCGCGGAGGTCGCCAAGAAGCTGGTCGCGGAGGTGCGGCCCTGCTACTCGATGCCCCACGACTACTTCGTGGACGCCTGTCCCGGACGCGCCGACTACGCCTTCCCCAGCGGCCACAGCACCACCGCCTTCGCCACCGTCGCCGCCCTGTGGCTGCTCGACCGCCGCCTGTCGGCCGTCGCCGCCGCCTTCGCCCTCTTCGAAGGCTTCACCCGCGTCTACCTCGGCGACCACTACCCCCACGACGTGCTCGGCGCGGCCGTCCTCGCCCTGCCCGTCGCCTATCTGGTGAGCCGCGTCCTCGGTCGCGTCGCCGTCCCCCTCGTCGGCCGGCTGAGCGCCGGAGTGCTGAGCCCGGTGCTCACCGCGGCCCCCCTCGGAGCCCGCGCGGCCCGCTGATTTCCGGGGGCCGCCGGCACGGTGCCGTGTGACCGGTGGCTCCTCTGATGCCCCTGCGCTGTTGCGGAGGGCAGTGGCCCGGCGTTGGAATCAAGTGTGAGGCTCTTCGGCAGTGCCGTGTCGGCCGGCCGCCCCGCTCCAGGCACAGGGGCCGGCCGGAAAGGGCTCAAGAACGACGCCCTGGGCATGTTCTCCTCGGTCGCCATGGGCCTGGCCTCCACCGGCCCGGCCTACAGCCTCGCGGCCACGCTCGGCATCATCGTGGCCGGGGTCGGGCTGCAGGCGCCGATCGTCACCATGCTGGCGTTCATCCCGATGCTCCTGGTGGCGTACGCCTTCCGGGAGCTCAACGCGAGCAACGCCGACTGCGGGACCACCTTCACCTGGGCCACCCGCGCCTTCGGACCGCGCGTCGGCTGGATGGGCGGCTGGGGCCTCATCGTCGCCAACATCATCGTCATGGCGAACCTCGCCGACGTCGCGGCGTCCTACGGCTTCCGGCTGGTGGGCCGGGACGACCTGGCCGACAACCGGCTGTGGATCACCGTGGCCGGCCTGGTCTGGATCGTCCTGCTGACCGCGATCTGCTACGTCGGCATCGAGTTCTCGGCGGCCGTCCAGCGCTGGCTGCTGTGCCTCGAAGTGGTGATGCTGATGATGTTCGCCGTCTCCGCGCTGGTCCGGGTCTACACCGACCCGCCCCCGACGGCGATCCATGTCTCCCTGTCCTGGTTCAACCCCTTCGGCGTGTCCTCGGTGAAGGCCATGACCTCGGGCATCCTCGCGGGCGTCTTCATCTACTGGGGCTGGGACACCGCGTTCTCGGTCAACGAGGAGACCGTCGACAGCACGCGCATCCCGGGGCGCGCCGCGGTCCTGTCCACCGTGCTGCTCCTGGGCATGTACGGGCTGGTGTCCACCTCGGCGCAGGCGTTCGCGGGAGTCGGCACCTCGGGCACCGGGCTCGGCAACGCGCACAACTCGGACGACGTGCTCTCCGGACTGGGCGACGCCGTGTTCGGCAGCCGCGGCGCGGGCCTGGCCCTGTCGAGTCTGCTGATCCTGATGGTGCTGACCTCGGCCCTGGCCTCGGCCCAGACCACCATCCTGCCCCTGGCCAGGACCGTCTTCTCCATGGCGGTCCACAAGGCCGTCCCGTTCCGGTTCGCCCGGGTCCACCGCAGGTTTCTGACCCCGACCTGGGGGACCATCGGCATGGGAGCGGCCTCGGTCGCCGTGCTGCTCCTGCTGTCGTCGTTCAGCCGGAACATCCTGGCCGACTCGATCGACTCGGTCGGTCTCGCGATCGCGTTCCAGTACGGAGTCACCGGCTTCGCCTGCGTCTGGTACCACCGCAGGGTCCTCACCCGCAGCGGCAAGGACCTGTTCTTCAAGGGTGTGCTGCCCGGGCTCGGCGGGCTGATCATGCTCCTGCTGTTCCTCTACGCCGCCTTCGTCGTCTACGCCAGCCCCAGCTACGGCACGACCACCGTCCATCTGCCGCTGATCGGAAGGACGGGCGGGGTCACCGTGCTGGGCCTGGGCGCCCTGCTGATCGGCCTGCTGCTGATGCCGGTGGTCACCCGGGGCCACAGCGTGGCCCTCAAACTCCAGCGGAGCCTGCTTCCGGGCCGGCTGCCGCCGCATGCCGCCATCGACTCGGCGAGCCGGTACCAGCCCGCCGACAGCGGATCCGGGGTGGGCGGCGACTGGTACGACGTCATCCCCCTGTCGGGCACCCGGGTCGGCCTGGTCGTCGGGGACGTGCTCGGCCACGGCCTGCGCGCCGCGGCCACCATGGGGCGGCTGCGCACGGGGGTGCGCGTGCTGGCCCGCCTGGACCTGACCCCGGACGAGCTGCTGTCCCGCCTGGACGACCTGGTCGACCAGACCGCGCACGAGAGCGGGGCGGACCGCGGCCCGGGCCGCCGCAGGCATCCCGCCGACGAGGCACTCGGCGTGACCTGCCTGTACGGGGTGTACAACCCCGTTTCGGGGAAGTGCAATCTGGCGCGGGCCGGAGAGCCGGTGCTGGCGGTCGTGGGGCCGCACGGGGGCGTCGAGTACCCGAAGCTGCCGCCCGGACCGCCGCTGGGCATCGGTGGCCCGCCCTACCAGAGCACGGTGCTGGACATCGCGCCGGGCAGTCTCGTCGCCTTCTTCACGGGCGGCCTCCTCCAGGCGGCCGACAACCGTGACCAGGGGCTGGCGCAGCTGTCCCAGGTGCTGGACGGCGACCGGAGATCCCTGGAAGAGGTGTGCGACCAGGCGGTGAGCGCCATGCTGCCCGGCCCGGTGGACGTGGACGCGACGCTGCTCCTGGTCCGCACCCGCCTGCTCGACCGCAACCAGTTCGCCCAGTGGGCACTGGCCCCGGACCCGGCGGCGGTGGCCACCATCCGCACCGCCGTCAGCAAGCAGCTGAACGACTGGGGACTGGACGAGCTGTCGTTCACGACCGAGCTCATCGTCAGCGAACTGGTCACCAACGCCATCCGCTACGTCGGCGGCCCGATCGAGGTACGCCTGATCCGCGACCGCCACCTGATCTGCGAGGTCTCCGACACCGGCCACACCACGCCCAATCTGCGGCACGCCGCGAGCGACGACGAGGGCGGCCGGGGCCTGTTCATCATCGCCCAGATGACCGAGCACTGGGGCACGCGCTACACCGCCACCGGCAAGACCATCTGGACCGACCAGGCCCTCTCACCGGTCTCGCGGCCAGCCTGATCGCATGGGTGAACGGATGGCTGATCGACTCCCCGTTCCAGGTGAC
>NZ_JBSGDB010000032.1:0-36415 GCF_053602155.1 Streptomyces sp. NPDC004561 | reverse complement strand
GCCCCGGCCCCCGGTCCGCGCCGACGGTGAAGGGCTCGGTGCGGGTGAAGCCGTTGCGCTCGTAGTACGCGACGAGCTTGCCGTCGGAGCCCGCGTAGCAGTCCACGCGCAGCAGGGAGATCCCGGCCCGCCGGGTCTCCCCGGCCGCGTGGGCGAGCAGCGCGGCACCGGCGCCCAGGCCCCGGAAGCGGCGGTCGGTGGCGAACAGATGGATGTACCGCTCGGGCTCGCCGGCGGGCTCCAGATAGGGGCCGGGCCGCTCGGCGAGCGTGAGGGTGGCGGCGGGCGTGCCGTCCACCTCGGCGAAGAACGGCACGCCCTCGGCGGCGTACCGGTGCACCAGCTCCACGCCCCGCGCGTTCGCCGACCACGGCTCGGTGCCCCACTGCCCGGTGCGGCCCTGTGAGACCAGCCACTCCACGGCGCTGTCGAGCATGCCGAGGATCAGGGGAGCGTCGTCGGGGCCGCCTCGGCGGATGGTGATCGTCATGGGCTCATCATGGCGGCGCCCGTCTGGGAAGGTGAAGGCATGAGACTCTTCGCCGCCGTGCTGCCGCCGGACGTCGTCGCCGGTGAACTCGCCGCCGAGGTGGCCCTGTTGAAGCGGCTGCCGGGCGCCGACGGCCTGCGCTGGACGGGCCGTCCCGGCTGGCACTTCACCCTGGCCTTCTACGGCGAGGTCGCCGACGACCTGGTACCCGCCCTGTCGGACCGTCTGTCCCGCGCGGCGCACCGGACGGATCCCTTCGAGCTGGCCCTCTCGGGCGGCGGCCAGTTCGGCCGCGGCAAGGCGCTGTGGACCGGGGCCTCGGGCGACCTGGAGGCGCTGCGGCTGCTGGCGGACCGCGCGGAGGCGGCGGCCCGGAAGGCCGGGGTGCCGATGGGGGAGCACCGCCGCTACAAGGCCCATCTGACAGTGGCCCGCAGCCGGGACACGGTCGACGTGCGGCCGTATGTGGCGGGGCTCACGGAGTTCACCAGCAGCACCTGGACGGTGGCCGATCTGGCGCTGGTGCGCAGCAACCTGCCGAGGTCCGGGGTGCCGGGGGAGCAGCCCCGGTACGAGGCGGTCGCCCGCTGGGCACTGGGCGCGTCCGGTTAGGCTCGATGTGTGGACCCGAAGACCCGGAACCGGATCATGGCCGGTGCGCTTGTGTTGATGCTCGTGGTGGTCGTCCTGGCGGCGGCCGTCAGGTAGCGCCCGGGCGTCCGGCCGCCGGCGGCGCCCGCGCGGCGGGGCCGCATGCCGCATGCGACCCCGCCGTCCCCGGGGCGTCGTCCGTCACGGAGCTGCCCGGAGGACCGGCACTACCAGGCGAAGGCCTCCGGCGACGGCCCGGGACCGGGGAAGATCTCGTCCAGGCCGGTCAGCAGCTCCTCGCTCAGCTCCAGCTCGACCGCCCTGATCGCCGACCCGAGCTGCTCGGCGGTGCGCGGGCCGACGATCGGGCCGGTGACGCCGGGCCGGGTCAGCAGCCAGGCCAGGGCCGCCTCGCCGGGCTCCAGGCCGTGCTTGTCGAGCAGGTCCTCGTACGCCTGGATCTGTGCGCGGGCGGTCGGGTCGGCGAGGGCGTCGGCGGCCCGTCCGGAGGCCCGGCGCCCGCCCTGCACCTCCTTCTTGATCACACCGCCGAGCAGCCCGCCGTGCAGCGGCGACCAGGGGATGACCCCGAGGCCGTACTCCTGGGCGGCCGGGATGACCTCCATCTCGGCGCGGCGCTCGGCGAGGTTGTACAGGCACTGCTCGCTGACGAGCCCGATGGTGCCGCCGCGGCGGGCGGCGATCTCGTTGGCCTGGGCGATCTTGTAGCCGGGGAAGTTGGAGGAGCCGACGTACAGGATCTTGCCCTGCTGGACCAGGACGTCGACGGCCTGCCAGATCTCCTCGAAGGGGGTGTTCCGGTCGACGTGGTGGAACTGGTAGACGTCGATGTGGTCCGTCCGGAGCCGCTTCAGGCTGGCGTCCACGGCCCGCCGGATGTTGACGGCGGAGAGCTTGTCGTGGTTGGGCCAGGCCTCGCCGTCGGCGGCCATGTTGCCGTAGACCTTGGTGGCGAGGACGACCTTGTCGCGCCGGCCCGCGCCCTCGGCGAACCAGTTGCCGATGATGCTCTCGGTGCGGCCCTTGTTCTCGCCCCAGCCGTACACGTTCGCGGTGTCGAAGAAGTTGATGCCCGCGTCCAGCGCCGCGTCCATGATCGCGTGGCTGTCGGCCTCGTCGGTCTGCGGGCCGAAGTTCATGGTGCCGAGGACGAGCCGGCTGACCTTGAGTCCCGTGCGTCCGAGCTGTGTGTACTTCATGGTTCTCCAGCCAACGGCCTGGAGTGCGCTCGAAGCAAGGGCCGCCGGCTAGTCGCGGGGGAAGTCGCCGGTTCTGAGGACGAGGTCGACCACGGTGCCGGTGAGGTCGATGTCATTGCCGAATTCGACCTTCGTCCTGGTGACGTAGTCGCCCTCCTTGGGCTGGGTGTAGACGAAGCACATGCCCTTGTAGGGGTCGGCGATGACGTAGACGGGGACCTCGGCGTTGGCGTACGCCGCTTTCTTGGGGCCGTAGTCGTTGGCGGCGGTGCCCTTCGAAATGACCTCGGCGACGAACTCGACGTCCCTGTGGCACCAGAGGCCCTTGGCGTTCTTGTCGGCACCCTCGCGGACCTTCGCCACGTCCGGGGCGTAACCGTTGAGAATGCCAGGGAAGTCGATGCGAACGTCCGACAGCACATTCACGTCCATGCCGAACTCGTCCTCAAAGGCTCGGACGATCCGGCGGATGATTGCCCAGTGAATGTCCCGCTGCGGCGTCATGTAGACGGTCCCCTCGACGATTTCGAGCTTGTATCCCTCGGGGACGGGCATCTTCTCGAACCGCTCGAAAAACTCGTCGAGCGTGATCGGGTTGTCGCTCTCGGCCATCTCGATCCTGTCTTCAAGGACGGTCACCGTGGCGCTCCTCCCCGGCTGCTCCGTCGATGAGTGCAGCCGCGCGGTTCAACGATACGCACCGTGACCGGGAAGCGCCGGAATCAGGTCAGACAGTTCCGGCCGCGTACGTCTCCCCGACCCCCCACGCCTCCGCCATCGCCCCCGCGAACGCCCCCGCGATCCGGTGCTCGCCGCTCGCGTTGGGGTGGGTGCCGTCGTAGGTGTCGGTGTGGATGTCGTACGGCTCCGGCGGCGAGGCCAGCAGGATCGGGGAGCGGGGCTCGTCCAGGTCGGCGACCGTCTTGGCGAGCAGGACGTTGAACAGGTCCACCTGCTCGGCGAAGGGCGCGTCCATCTCGGCGCGGATGTTCGGGATCACCGGCAGCAGCACCATCCGGATGCGCGGGCCGGCCTCCCGCGCGCCCGCCACGAACGCCCGTACGTTCTCCGCCGTCTGCTCGGCGTTCGTGTAGAAGCCCAGGTCGATCAGGCCGAGGGAGACGAGCAGGACGTCCGGCCGGCACTCCCGTACCGCCCCGCCGATCAGCGGAGCCATGTGCTGCCAGCCCTCGCCCCAGCCGGCCAGGTGGGCGCGGGGGAAACCGGGGTCGGCGTAGGCGTCCGACGTCGGCGCCTCGGCCGTCTTGTCGTACAGCTCCTCGCGCGGGCCGACGAACGTGAACGGTCCGCCGTGGGTGTCGCACAGGTGCCGCCAGAGCCGGTAGCGCCACGTGTGCTCCCCCGCGCTCCCGATCGTCATGGAGTCGCCCACGGGCATGAACCTAAGCATCCGGTCATGATGGACGATCGGTGCGGCGGGTGGGGTGTGAGGCCCGCCACGTGCCGTGCCCCCGGGGCGACCCTCCGGTGAACCCCCGCGCGGAGTGGCAGTCTTGGGGGATGCGCCGATCGTTCGCCGTCCTCGCCGCAGTGCTGCTCGCGGGCGCCTGCGTGCTGCCCGCCTCCGCCGCCGACGGCAACGGCGGCCAGGGGTTCACCTTCAAGGACCCCCGGATCACCGAGTCCAGCGGGCTCGCCGCCTCCCACCTCCATCCCGGCGTCTACTGGACGCACAACGACAGCGGCGACGGGCCGTACATCTACGCCGTGGACGGCCGGACGGGGAAGACCGTCGCCACCGTGACCCTGCGCGGTGTCGGCTCCCCGCGTGACGTCGAGGCCATCTCCGTCGGGCCGCACGACGAGATCTACGTCGGCGACATCGGCGACAACTACGGCGGCAGGTGGCCGTACGTGTGGATCTACCGGCTGCCCGAGCCGAAGGTGCTCGAGGACCAGACCGTCACGGCCACCCAGTACGTGGTGAAGTATGCGAACGGGCCGCGCGACGCGGAGTCGCTGGTCGTCCACCCGAAGACCGGACGCGTCTACATCATCGACAAGAAGGAGGACGGCGGGCACCTGTACGAGGGCCCGGCCACTCTCTCCGCCTCCGGCGCGAACACCTTCCGGCCGGTCGCCGCCGTCGACCTCTGGGCCACCGACGCCGCCTTCTCGCCCGACGGCCGGCAGCTCGCCGTGCGCGGCTACTTCGGCGGGATCCACTACGCCTGGAACGGCGGCCGGATCAAGCGGGAAGGGCGGCTCGACGTGCCCCTGCAGGGGCAGGGGGAGGGCATCACGTACTCCGTCGACGGGAGCAGGCTGCTGTACAGCAGCGAGGGCGCGGACAGCGCCGTGGAGGTGAAGGACGCGCCGGGCCGGGAGGACAAGTCCCCGGCCCCCGGCGGGAGTTCGGCGGGCATCCCGAGCACCGGCGGCATGGGCCTCAAAGTGGGTGCGGCCGTCGTCGCCGTCGGGGCGGCCGCCCTGTTCGGGCTGCGGCGGCTGCGCCGCCGCTGAACCCGCCCCGCGTCGCCGTGTCCGGCCCTCAGCCGCGCACCGGCACGATTCGGTGCACCCGGCGGGGTTTGGGGGCGTCGAGCAGACTGACGCCGTTGTAGACCCGGCCCCGGAGGAAGAGCACGGGAGCGGCCACGAACGTGACGAAGACCGAGACGACGCTGACGGGGAACAGCACCGGCAGCGACTGGCCCTCGGGCAGCGTACGACCGCCCTCGTGCACGGCGTAGCCCAAGGCCGCGAAGAAGACGATCACGCACAGGGCGGCCAGGGCCAGCAGGACGGCGCCGGTGCGGCGGGCACGGGCCTCGGTGCGGACCTCGGCCAGCAGGGAGGCGTCGCACACGGGGCAGGTCAGCTCCACCGTCTGCTTGCCGGTCTCCGGCCGGCGGACCCGGTACACGTTGTCCTTCCAGGTGATCCGGCGGGTCCGGGTGAGGAAGCCGGTCGTTTTGTCGCTGAGGATGTGGCGCACCGCCGCCTCGACCGTGCCAGGTATGGGTCTGTTCATGCCCCGTGGTTCCCCTTCGTTCGCATGGCCCGTTCCGAGCGCATGGGGCTCACAGTTTCGGGCTCGCGACGAAGGGGACTCAACGGCTCGCGGAAGGCTTTGCCCTGACCATGCCTTCCGCCCAAACCAGCAGGTTCTGCACGGGAGTTGCTACAGCTTCTCGATCACGTGGTCGATGCACTTGGTCAGCGCCTCGACGTCCGCCGGGTCGATCGCCGGGAACATCGCGACGCGCAGCTGGTTGCGGCCGAGCTTGCGGTACGGCTCGGTGTCCACGATGCCGTTGGCGCGCAGCACCCGGGCCACGGCGGCGGCGTCGACGTCGTCGGAGAAGTCGATCGTGCCGATGACCTGGGAGCGCTTGGCCGGGTCGGTGACGAACGGGCTCGCGAACTTCACGTCCTCCGCCCACGTGTACAGCGTGCGCGAGGAGGCGGCCGTACGGCCCACCGCCCAGTCCAGGCCGCCCTGGCCGTTGAGCCACTCCAGCTGCTGGTTCAGCAGGAACAGGGTGGAGAGGGCCGGGGTGTTGTACGTCTGGTTCTTGCGGGAGTTGTCGATCGCGGTGGGCAGCGAGAAGAACTCCGGGACGTGCCGGCCGCTCGCGTGGACGCGCTCGGCGCGCTCGATCGCGGCCGGGGAGAAGACGGCGAGCCACAGGCCGCCGTCGGAGGCGAAGGACTTCTGCGGGGCGAAGTAGTAGACGTCGGTCTCGGCGACGTCGACCGGGAGGCCGCCCGCGCCGGAGGTGGCGTCCACGAGGACGAGCGCGCCCTCGTCGGCGCCGGCCACACGCCTGATCGGCATGGCGACACCGGTGGAGGTCTCGTTGTGGGTGAAGGCGTAGACGTCGACGCCCGCCTCGGCCTGCGGCTCGGGGTGGGTGCCGGGCTCGGAGGCGAGGACCGTGGGCTCGGCCAGCCAGGGGGCGAGCTTGGCGGCCTTGGCGAACTTGGAGGAGAACTCACCGAAGTTGAGGTGCTGGGACTTGTTCTCGATCAGTCCGTGGGTGGCGATGTCCCAGAAGGCGGTGGAGCCGCCGTTGCCGAGGATCACCTCGTAGCCCTCGGGCAGGGAGAACAGCTCGGAGATCCCCTCGCGGACCTTGCCCACCAGGTTCTTGACGGGCGCCTGGCGGTGGGAGGTGCCGAGCAGGGAGCTTCCGGTCGCGGCGAGGGCGTCCAGCGCCTCGGTCCGCACCTTGGAGGGGCCAGCGCCGAAACGTCCGTCGGCGGGCTTGATGTCAGCGGGAATCTGGATGTCGGCCACGAGTCCGAGGCTAGCCGCTGGGCGAAACGGGACGGAACCGTGTCCGTCGGATGAGACGAGATCGCCAAGAGGTGATCTTGTCTGGTTGTACGACGATCGCGGTGGGGCTGTGGACAACTCGCGGTGACTGTCGGTGATCGGATGCATCCTGGACGCATGACGGATCACTCGGGTCTCGAAGCGGAACTGCGCGGGTCCGTCCGGGGAGAGGTCGGCTTCGACGCCACCGCCCGGGCGCTCGTGACCATGGACGCGTCCAACTACCGCCGTGTCCCCGCAGGAGTCGTCGCCCCGCGGGACGCCGACGACGTGGCGGCGGTGCTGGAGGCGTGCCGGGCGCGCGGGGTGCCGGTGGTGGCGCGCGGCGGGGGCACGTCGATCGCCGGGCAGGCGACCGGCACGGGCGTGGTGCTGGACTTCACCCGGCACATGAACGGCCTGCTGGAGCTGGATCCGGGCAGCCGCACGGCCGTCGTGCAGCCGGGGCTCGTCCTGGACCGGCTCCAGGAGGCCGCCGCGCCGCACGGGCTGCGGTTCGGCCCCGACCCCTCGACGCACAGCCGGTGCACGCTCGGCGGGATGATCGGCAACAACTCCTGCGGCTCGCACTCGGTGGCCTGGGGCACCACCGCCGACAGCGTGCGGGAACTGTCCGTCCTCACCGCGCGCGGACACCGGCTGCGGCTCGGACAGGGCTGGGCGGGCGCGCCCGAGGGACTGCGGGAGCTGGCCGAGAGCGACCCGGCCCGGCTGCGCACCGGCTTCCCGGACCTGCCCCGCCGCATCTCCGGGTACGCGCTGGACGCGCTGCTGCCCGAGAAGGGCGCGGACGTCGCCCGCTCCTTCTGCGGCTCCGAGGGCACCCTCGGCATCCTCACCGAGGCGGTCGTGCGGCTGGTGGAGGCGCCCCGCGCGCGAGCCCTGGCGGTGCTGGGGTACGGCGACGAGAGCGCCGCCGCGGAAGCCGCCGCCGGACTGCTGCCCTACGGCCCGCTGACGGTGGAGGGCATGGCGGCCGACCTGGTGCCGCCCGGGGCCGGGCTGCCCGAGGGGGCGGCCTGGCTGTTCGTGGAGACGGGCGGGGGGACGGCGGCCGAGGCCCGCGCGCGTGCGGAGGCGATCGTCCGCGCGGCCGACGTGGCCGGCTCGCTCGTGGTGACCGACCCCGCCGCCCAGCGGACCCTGTGGCGCATCCGCGAGGACGCGAGCGGTACGGCGACCCGGATGCCCGACGGCAGCGAGGCCTGGCCCGGCTGGGAGGACTGCGCGGTGCCGCCCGCCCGGCTCGGCCCCTATCTGCGGGACTTCCGCGCCCTGCTCGCGGAGCACGGGCTGCGCGGCACGCCGTACGGCCACTTCGGTGACGGCTGCATCCACGTCCGCATCGACTTCGACCTGCTCACCGGGCCCGGTGTCGGCCGCTTCCGGCGCTTCTCGGAGGAACTGGCCGACCTGGTCGTGGCGCACGGCGGATCGCTGTCCGGGGAGCACGGCGACGGCCAGGCCCGCGCGGAGCTGCTGCCGCGCATGTACGGCGCGGAGACCGTCGGGCTCTTCGAGCGCGCCAAGGCCGTCTGGGACCCCGACGACCTGCTCAACCCCGGGATGCTGGTCCGCCCGGCCCCGCTCGACGCGAACCTCCGCTTCGCGGTGCTGCCCCGCCGGCCCGTCGACGTGGCCTTCGGCTACCCGGCCGACGGCGGCGACTTCCGCGCGGCCGTCCGCCGCTGCGTCGGCGTCGCCAAGTGCCGTACGACCACGGCGGCCGGCCCCGAAGTGATGTGCCCCTCCTTCCGGGCGACCGGCGACGAGGAGCACTCCACCCGAGGCCGGGCCCGCCTGCTGCACGAGATGCTCGCGGGCGAGCTGGTCACCGACGGCTGGCGCGCCCCCGAGGTGCGGGACGCCCTCGACCTGTGCCTGTCCTGCAAGGGCTGCCGCTCGGACTGCCCGGTCGGCGTCGACATGGCCACCTACAAGGCGGAGTTCCTGCACCACCACTACGCGGGCCGCCGGCGCCCCGCCGCCCACCACAGCATGGGCCGGCTGCCCGAGTGGCTCGGCTGGGTGGCCCGGACGCGCACGGCTCCCCTGCTCAACGCGCTCGCCTCGGTGCCGCCGCTCGCGTCCGTGGCGAAACGCCTGGGCGGGATCACGCCGGAGCGGCGGATCCCCCGGCTGGCCGCGCGGACGTTCAGCGGCTGGTGGCGGCGCAGAGAGCCCGGCAGGGACACCGGGGACCTGGTGGTGCTGTGGCCGGACACCTTCACCGAGCATCTGTCCCCCTCGGTCGGCCGGGCCGCCGTCCGGGTCCTGGAGGAGGCCGGCCTGCGGGTGGCCCTCCCGCCGACGCTGCTGCCGCGCCGGGGAGCGATCGGCGACGGCCGGACCGGGGCGGCGACCGCACTGCTCGGAGCCCGCCGGGCCCGGGTCTGCTGCGGCCTGACCTACGTCTCCACCGGCCAGCTCGACCGCGCCCGAGCGGTCCTGCGCCGCACCCTGGACCTGATGGAGCCGGTGCTGCGGGCCGGGGTCCCGGTCGTCGTCCTGGAGCCGAGCTGCGCGGCGGCCCTGCGCACCGACCTTCCGGAACTCCTGCACGACGACCCGCGAGCCGCCCGGCTGGCGGCGGCGGTCCTCACCTTCGCGGAAACCCTGGAACGGCACGTCCCCGACTGGACCCCGCCCGCCGTCGGCCGCCCGGTCGCCGGCCAGACCCACTGCCACCAGCACGCGGTCCTCGGCGACACCGCCGACCGCAGGCTGCGCGCGGCGGCGGGCCTCACCGGGAAACTCTCCGGCGGCTGCTGCGGTCTCGCGGGCGACTTCGGCTTCGAGAAGGGCCACTTCGAGGTGTCGCGAGCCTGCGCGGAGGACCAGCTCCTGCCCTCGGTGCGCGAGGCCCCCGCCGGGACGGTCGTCCTGGCGGACGGCTTCTCCTGCCGGACCCAGCTGGACCAGCTGGCCGGCATACGGGGCCGCCACCTGGCAGAGGTACTGGCCGAGGCGTTGGACAGGAAGACAGGGGGGTGATTCGCCCGGCGCTGAGGGCGTTCTCAGGTTTGCGGAACAACTCCCAGCTTTTCCCAGGGGATTCACAGCGGTCCTTTGCTGTTTTTGCCTTTTGCGCGCCGGGTGGGCGTGTAGGTTCTTCGATGTCGAGAGCCGGACGCGGAATTCTCGGAACACAGAACTGCGAACACCAGGAGTCGGAATGAGCTTCAAGAAGCTTGCCCCGCTGCCCCCCAAGCCCAAGTCGAAGCAGCTGCCCCCGCCGCCCCCGCCGAAGCCGAAGAAGCACGCGCACAAGCCGCTGCCGAAGCCGCTGCCCGGCCAGGGCCACTGATCCGGCGGTGAACTGAAAGGGGCCGACGGTGCACCGTCGGCCCCTTTTTCCTTTTCCCGTGCCGAGGAGAACGGCCGGGATGTGCGACGGAAAGCGGAGGGAATGTGAATGGAATTCGATGAGGACGGCGGAGCCGATGACGAGGACGCCCCGACCATTTCGGCCCGCACCGCGTTCCGCCGTTTCTGGCCCCTGACCGCGGGACTGCGCCGCCCGCTGCTGCTGGTGTGGCTGTGCACGGTGCTCGCCGCGCTCGCCGAGACCGAGGCCATCCTGCTGTTCGGCGATCTGACCGACAACGCCCTGCGCAAGGGCTCGCCGGCCGCGTTCTGGGACCCCGCCGCGAAGTGGCTGGGGATCGCGGTGGCCGGCGCCGTCGTCGCCTACGCGGGCAACTCCCTCGCCGCCTGGGTGACCGAGCGGTTTGTGATGCGGCTGCGCGAGCGGGTCTTCGACCACGTCCAGCAGCTGCCCCCGCACTTCTTCCAGCGCCACCGCCAGGGCGACCTGCTCTCCCGGCTGACCGGCGACGTCGAGGCGATCGAGACGATGGTCGTGTCCGGTCTGGTCGGCGCCGCATCCGCGGCCTTCTCCGCCCTCTTCTACGCGGCCGCCGCGTTCTGGCTGCGCTGGGACCTGGCCGCCGCCACCTTCGTACTGGCGCCCCTGTTCTGGCTGGCCGCCCGCCGCTTCTCCGGTTCCCTCAAGGACGTCTCCCGCGCGGGCCGGGTCGCCGACGGCGCGATCACCTCCGTGGTGGAGGAGTCCCTCGGCAACATCGTCCTCACCCAGGCCTACGGCCGCCGGGACGCCGAACGCCGCCGGCTGCACGCGGAGGCCACCGTGTGGTTCCGCGCCTCGGTCCGCGTCACCCGGCTGAACGAGGCCTACGAGCAGCTCGTGCAGGTCATCGAGACGGTGTGCGTGCTCGCCGTGATCGGCATCGGCGTCTGGGAGATCTCCACCGGCCGGATGACCCTCGGCCGGCTCCTCGCCTTCGCCGCCTTCCTCGGCTACCTGTACCCGCCCGTGCGGGGCCTCGCCCAGCTCGGCCTCACCGTCACCGCGGCCACCGCGGGCGCCGAGCGGCTCATCGAGATCCTGGACGCCGGGCCGTCGGTCACCGATCCGCGCCGGCCCACGGACACCGGCCGCCCGGACGGCACGGTCGAGGTCCGGGACGTGTCCTTCCGCTACCCGGGCGCCGGGCGGACCGCCCTGGAGGGCCTGTCCTTCACGGCCGGCCCCGGCGAGCTGGTGATCGTCACCGGCCCGAGCGGCGCCGGCAAGTCCACCGTCTCCAAGCTCCTCCTGCGCTTCTACGACCCCGACGCCGGGCACGTCCTGCTCGACGGCGTCCCCCTGCGCGACTTCCCGCTGGCCCGCCTGCGCGAGTACGTCACCCTGCTCCCGCAGGAGACCCTCGTGCTGCACGACACGGTCCGCGCCAACATCGCCTGCGGCCGGCCCGGCGCAAGCGACCGGGCGATCGAGGACGCGGCGAGGGCGGCCGACGCGCACGAGTTCATCGTGCGGCTGCCCGACGGCTACGACACCGAGGTCGACCCCCACTCGGCGCGACTGTCCGGCGGCCAGCTCCAGCGCCTGGCCATCGCCCGCGCGATCCTGCGCGACGCCCCGGTCCTGGTGCTGGACGAGCCGACGACCGGACTGGACGCGATGGCCGCCCGCCGCGTCGTCAAGCCGCTGCGCCGGCTGATGGTCGGCCGTACGACGATCATGATCACCCACGACCTCAACCTCGCCCCCGACGCCGACCGCATCCTCGTCGTCGACCGCGGCCGCATCGTCGAGAGCGGCCGCCACGAGGAACTCCTCGCCCGGGGCGGGGCCTACGCCAGGCTGCACCGCTCGCAGAACAACGCGGTCATGGACACCGGCGAACTGCGGCTGCCGCTGTGGGAGGAGCGGCCGCAGCGGGAGCACGTCCCCGGACACCAGCAGCCCTGGCCCGGCATCTGAGAGAGAAGCGTCTCACCATCCAGGACAGTTCCATCCCGGGTTCACACTCCTGACGAAGTCTATTACCCTGGACCGTGTAGTACATGGAGATGTACATGATCTGACCCGAGCACCAGGACCGCCGTGAGCACCGTCAACACCCCCAGCACCGCCTCCTCGACGTCCGCGACGACGCCGGTGCCTCCGCGTACCCCCGGCCGCCTCGGCTCACTCGGCCCGGTCGGCCTGGTGCTCGCAGGCGGCGTCTCGGTGCAGTTCGGCGGCGCCCTCGCGGTGACCCTGATGCCCCGCGCGGGAGCGCTCGGCGTCGTCACCCTGCGCCTGCTCGCGGCGGCGGTGGTCCTTCTGCTGGTCTGCCGCCCCCGGCTGCGCGGCCACTCGCGCGCCGACTGGGTCACGGTGATCGTCTTCGGCGTCGCCATGGGCGCCATGAACGGCCTCTTCTACGAGGCGGTGTCCCGCATCCCCCTCGGCCCCGCCGTCACCCTCGAAGTCCTCGGCCCGCTGACCCTCTCGGTCCTGACCTCCCGGCGTGCGATCAACCTGCTGTGGGCGGGCCTCGCCCTCGGGGGCGTGTTCCTGCTCGGCGGCGGGGGCTTCAGCGACCTGGACCCGGTGGGCGTGGCCTTCGCCCTGGGGGCCGGCGCCATGTGGGCGGCGTACATCGTCTTCAGCGCCCGTACGGGCCGCCGCTTCCCGCAGGCGGACGGGCTGGCGCTGGCCATGGCGGTCGCGGCCCTGCTCTTCCTGCCCCTCGGCGTCACCGCGGCCGGCAGCCGCCTCCTGAACCCCGTCACCCTCGGCCTCGGCTCGGCGGTGGCCCTGCTCTCCTCGGTCCTGCCCTACACGCTCGAACTCCTGGCCCTGCGCCGTCTGCCCGCGTCCACCTTCGCCATCCTGATGAGCCTGGAGCCGGCCCTCGCGGCGACGGCCGGCTTCCTGGTCCTCGGCCAGTCCCTCTCCCTGACCGAGGCGGCGGCGATCGCCCTGGTGATCGGGGCGAGCATCGGGGCGGTGCGGACGCAGGTGGGGCGGGGCAAGGTGCCGCCGCTGCCGGTCGAGGGCCAGTAGCCGCGGACGTCCTCGCGGACGGTCAGCCGGCGGGCTTCTCCCACACGGACACGTGCTGCCGGCTGTCGCTGGTGAACGGCTCCCGGGTCCAGCCGTCCCACCGCTCCCGCGGCCGCAGCCCCGCGAGCCGGGCCATCAGGTCCAGCTCGGCCGGCCACACGTACCGGAACGGGATGGCGCGGTAGGTGCCGCGGCCGTCCGCGACCCGCACGTGGTGCGAGCTGACCGACTGCGTCGCCACGTCGTAGAGATCGAAGCCCAGCCGCCCCCCGTCCACCCGGAACGGCACGGTGTTCTGCCCCGGCGGCAGCCGCCGCAGATCGGGCACCCCGACCTCGACGACGAAACACCCGCCGGGCTCCAGATGCTCCGCGACGTTGCGGAAGCACTCCACCTGGGCGTCCTGCGAGGTCAGGTTCATGATCGTGTTGAAGACCAGGTAGGCGAGGGAGAAGCCGCCGTCGACCCTCGCGGTCGCGAAGTCCCCGATCGTCACCCCGATCGCGTCCCCGCCCGGCTTGGCCCGCAGCCGCCGCACCATCGCCCGGGACACGTCGACACCGTGCACCTCGACCCCGCGCCGGGCCAGCGGTAGCGCGATCCGCCCGGTACCGATCCCCAGCTCCAGCGCCCGGCCACCGTCCCCGGCCAGCCCCGCCAGGAACTCCACGGCCGGCTCCACGACCCCGGCCTCGAACATCTCCGCGGCCGACTCGTCGTACGCCGCCGCCACCGACTCCCCGAAGTAACCATCGCCATCGACCACCGGCCGACGGTACTGCGGCAGGCCCCCGAGGCGCCCGCGCTTTTTCAGTGCCCGACCGACTCCAGGAAGGCGGTCCAGGCGGCGGCCGGGAAGAGGAGGGCGGGGCCCTGCCGGTCCTTGGAGTCGCGGACGGCTATGTCTGGGGTGAGGTTGGCGACTTCGACACACTGGCCGCCGGTGTCGCCGCTGTACGAGGACTTACGCCAGGTCGCGCCCGTCAGGTTCCGGTTCGTTTCCATAACGCTCCTCCATCACGCGCGTGATCAGTGCCGCCGAGTCCTCAGCGGAGAGCGCCACGGCCTGAAGTTGATCGTAACGGACCGAACCCTCCTTGACCGCTTGAGGATTGGCCGTCATATGACCCTGCACGAAGTCCTCGGTGTAGACGATGTCCGGGTCCTTCTCGAAGCGGAGCAGGGCGAACGAGCCCATGAGCCCGGTATGCGCACCGGCCGAGAACGGCAGCACCTGAACGCTCACCCATGAGCGACGCCGGAGGGCCGCCAAGTGTGCGAGTTGCTGCCGCATGACGTCCCGGCCGCCGACTTCCTGACGCAGTACGGCCTCGCTGAGCACCACCCAGGTGGCCGGCGGGTCCTCCCGGTCCAGGATCCGCTGCCGCTCCAGTCGCGCGGCCACCTTGGCCTCGAGTCCCGCGTCGTCACGCAGGCCCAGCACGGCACGCGCGTACGGCTCGGTCTGCAGCAGTCCGTCCACCAACTGCGCCTGAAAGGTGGAGATGTAGGTCGCTCTCGCCTCCAACTCCGCATACGGCTGGAACCAACTCGGCAGCTGACTCCGCAGTACCAGCCCGACCAGCCGTGAGAACAGGCCGTCCGTCCCGAGTGCCGCGTCCACCCGTTCGGAGAACTCCCGTTGCGGGACCCTCGCCGCCGTCTCGATCTGGCCGATCAGGGAGCCGGTGCAGAAGACGATCGACCCCAGCTGGGCCAGCGTGAGGCCGGCCGTCTCCCGGGCGCGGCGCAGCTCGTAGCCGTAGTAGTCCAGCGGCGACGCGCTCGGGTCCAGTTCCCGGCTTCGCACAGTCACCACCTCCAGTGACCCAGGGTAGTGATATGTGCGCGCACGGGAGTCATGGTCGGGGGAAAACGGTCCGCGCGGGGAGCCGGGCGGGCAGGTGGGTCTCATGGACGACGCCGAAGGCACCCCACGCCCCCTGAAGGTCATCGCACGCGGCCGGGCCGTGCTCGCCGACCCCCGGATCAACCGCGGTACGGCGTTCACCGACGGGCAGCGCCGGGCCCTGGGCCTCGTCGGGCTGGTCCCGCCCGGGGTGCTCACCCAGGACCAGCAGGCGGATCGCGCCTACGCCCAGTTCCGGGACCAGCCGAACGACCTGGCCAAGAGCGTCAACCTGACCAATCTGCACGACCGCAACGAGGTGCTCTTCTACCGGCTCGTCGGCGACCACCTCGAAGAGATGCTGCCGATCGTCTACACGCCCACCGTGGGCACGGCCATCGAGCGCTACAGCTACGAGTACCGCCGCCCCCGGGGCGTGTACCTCTCCGTCGACGCCCCCGACGACATCGAGCGCTGCCTGCGCGCGAGCGGCCTCGGCGCCGGCGACGTCGACCTGATCGTCGCCACCGACGGCGAGGGCATCCTCGGCATCGGCGACTGGGGCGTCGGCGGCATCGACATCGCCGTCGGCAAGCTCGCCGTCTACACGGCCGCCGCCGGCATCGACCCGCGCCGCACCCTGCCGGTCATGCTGGACGTGGGCACCAACCGCCAGGAACTCCTCGACAACCCCCTCTACCTCGGCAACCGCCATCCGCGCGCCGACCGCGACGCCTACGACGCCTTCATCGACGCGTACGTGACGGCCGCCGGCAGGCTCTTCCCGGACGCCCTGCTGCACTGGGAGGACTTCGGCACCGCCAACGCCCGCCGGATCCTGGAGCGTTACCGCGACCGGGTGTGCACCTTCAACGACGACATCCAGGGCACGGGCGCCGTGAACCTCGCCGCCGTGCTGTCCGGCGCGCGGGCCGCCGGTGTGCCGCTGCCCGAGCACCGGATCGTGGTGTTCGGCGCGGGCACGGCCGGTGTCGGCGTCGCCGACCAGATGCGGGACGCGCTGCTCGCCGAGGGGCTGTCCGGTGCCGAGGCCACCGCGCGGTTCTGGTGCGTCGACCGCTACGGACTGCTCGTCGCCGGCCAGGGCGACAGGCTGCGGGACTTCCAGGTGCCGTACGCCCGCCCGGCGCGAGAGGTCGCCGGCTGGCGGCGCGACGAGGACCTGTCCGGCATCCCCCTCGACGAGGTGGTCCGTCGGGTCCGTCCCACCATCCTCATCGGCACCTCCGGCCAGGGCGGCGCCTTCACCGAGGACATCGTCCGCGAGATGGCCCGGCACACCGGGCGGCCGATCGTCCTGCCCATGTCCAACCCGACCGCCCTCGCCGAGGCCACCCCGGCCGACCTTCTCGACTGGACGGACGGCAAGGCCCTGGTGGCCACGGGCAGCCCCTTCGCGCCGGTGGAGCGGAACGGGACGACGTACGAGACCGGGCAGGCCAACAACGCCCTGATCTTCCCCGGTCTCGGCCTCGGTGTGATCGTCGCGCGGGCCGCCCGGGTCACCGACGGGATGCTGCGTGCCGCGGCGGACGCGGTGGCCCGCCGCACCGACGACACGGACGTCGCGCGGCTGAACGCGCCGGTTCTCCCGCCGATCCGCGACCTGCGCGCCACCTCGGAGGCGGTCGCCGTCGCCGTGGTCCGCGCGGCGATGGACGAGGGCGTGGCCCGGGCCGGCCTGGACGACGTCGAGGCGGCGGTGCGGGCGGCGCGCTGGGAGCCGGTGTACCCGCCGGTGGAAGCGGTCTGAGCGGCGGCCCCTCGCCGGTGGCGGCTCCACCCGTCAAATTCATGCAAGCACGCTTGATTGTTTCTGGGTCCGCTGCCATGCTCCCCCCATGGCCGACCCGACGCCCGTCATCGACGACCTGCGTGCCGAGAGCGACGAACTGGATCGACTCGTAGCGGAGTTGACCCCCGAGCGGTGGGAGCTGACGACGCCCGCCCCCGGCTGGACCGTCGCCCACCAGATCGCCCACCTCGCCTGGACCGACCGATCGGCGCTGCTCGCCGTCACCGACGCGGAAGCCTTCCGCGCGCTGGTGGAGAAGGCGCTCGCCCGACCCGACTCGTTCGTGGACGAAGGGGCGGAGGAGGGCGCCCGGCTCCCGGCCGCCGACCTCCTCTCCTCCTGGCGCGACGGGCGGGCCGCCCTCGACCGGGCCCTGCGCGCGGCGTCGCCCGGCGCGCGTTTCCCCTGGTACGGGCCGCCCATGTCGGCCGCCTCCATGGCCACCGCCCGCCTCATGGAGACCTGGGCCCATGGACTGGACGTGGCGGAGGCGCTCGGCGTCACCCGCGCCGCCACCGACCGGCTGCGGCACATCGTCCGGCTCGGCGTGCGGACGCGGGACTTCGCCTTCGGCGTCCACGGACTCACCCCGCCCGTCGAGGAGCTCCGCGTGGAACTGGTCGCGACGTCCGGCGAGTTGTGGACCCACGGCCCGGAGGACGCCCCGCAGCGGGTCACCGGCCCCGCCCTCGACTTCTGCCTGCTCGTCACCCAGCGCGCCCACCGCGACGACCTCGCGCTGAGCGCCGTGGGCCCGGACGCGGACCGCTGGCTGGACATCGCCCAGGCCTTCGCCGGGCCGCCCGGCACCGGCCGCCCGGCGAAGGAGGGCCCGGCATGACGGCCCGTCGTGCCGACGCCGGGCGCCCGCCGAAGGGGGCCCACCGGTGAACCCGTTGCGCGTCGGCAACTTCTCCGGCTTCTACGGCGACCGCTTCGACGCCCTGCGCGAGATGCTCACCGGCGGCGAGCTCGACGTCCTCACCGGCGACTACCTGGCCGAACTGACCATGTTGATCCTCGGCCGGGACCGCCTGAAGGACCCCTCCGCCGGATACGCCCGCACCTTCCTGCGCCAGCTGGAGGACTGCCTCGGCCTCGCCCACGAGCGCGGGGTGCGGATCGTCACCAACGCGGGCGGCCTCAACCCGGCCGGACTCGCCGGGCGGATCAGGGAGTTGGCGGACCGGCTCGGCCTCCCGGTCAGGGTCGCGCACGTCGAGGGCGACGACCTCACGGCCCGGCACCCGGGCGCCCTCGCCGCCCACGCCTACCTCGGGGGCTTCGGCATCGCCGAGTGCCTGCGGGCCGGCGCCGACGTCGTGATCACCGGGCGGGTGACGGACGCGGCGCTCGTCACCGGCCCGGCCGCCGCCCACTTCGGCTGGGACCCCCAGGCGTACGACCGCCTCGCGGGCGCCGTCGTCGCCGGGCACGTCCTGGAGTGCGGGACGCAGGCCACCGGCGGCAACTACGCGTTCTTCCATGAGGGGGACGTACGCCGCCCCGGCTTCCCGCTCGCCGAGATCCACGCCGACGGCAGCAGCGTCGTCGCCAAGCACCCCGGCACCGGCGGCTTCGTCGACGTCGGCACGGTCACGGCCCAGCTGCTGTACGAGACGGGAGGCGCCCGGTACGCGGGCCCCGACGTCACCGCCCGGCTGGACACCGTACGGCTGAGCCAGGACGGGCCGGACCGGGTGCGGATCGAGGGGGTGCGCGGGGAGGCCCCGCCGCCCACGCTGAAGACCGGGCTCAACCGGCTCGGCGGCTTCCGCAACGAGGTCGTGTTCGTCCTCACCGGACTCGACATCGAGGCGAAGGCGGCCCTCGTGCGCGAGCAGCTGTCCGACGCGCTCGCCAAGTCGCCGCCCGCCGAGGTGCGATGGGACCTGGTCCGCACCGACCGGCCCGACGCCGACACCGAGGAGACGGCCAGCGCCCTGCTGCGGCTCGTTGTACGGGACCCGGACGAGCGGCTGGTGGGGCGGGCGCTGAGCGGGGCCGCGATCGAGCTGGCGCTGGCCGGCTACCCGGGGTTCCACGTGCTCGCACCACCAGGGAAGGGCGCTCCCTACGGTGTCTTCGAGGACGTGTACGTGCCCCACGACGCCGTCGACCACGTGGCCGTCCTCCACGACGGACGCCGTGTCCCGGTGCCGTCGCCCCGGGACGCACGGCCCCTGGCCGACGTGACCCTGCCGTCCCTGCCCGAGCCCCTCCCGCCCGGCCCGGTGCGGCGTGGCCCGCTCGGCCTGGTCGCCGGGGCCCGCAGCGGGGACAAGGGCGGCAACGCCAACGTGGGCGTCTGGGCCCGTACCGACGACGCCTGGCGGTGGCTCGCGCACGAGCTGACCACCGACAGGTTCCGGCAGCTGATCCCCGAGAGCCGGGACCTGCCCGTCACCCGGCACGTGCTGCCGAACCTCCGCGCCCTGAACTTCGTCGTGGAGGGCATCCTCGGCGCGGGCGTGGCCGCCCAGCACCGCTTCGACCCGCAGGCCAAGGCCCTCGGCGAATGGCTGCGCTCCCGACACCTGGACATCCCGGAGACCCTGCTGTGACGGTTCTGCAGACGGCCCTGGACCCCGCCGGCCCGGACTACCGGGCCCACCGCGAGGCCATGCTGGAGAAACTCGCCGAGCTGGACGGCGAGCACGCCAAGGCGCTCGCGGGCGGCGGCGAGAAGTACGTGGAACGGCACCGCAAGCGGGGCAAGCTGCTCGCCCGCGAACGCATCGAGCTGCTCCTCGACCCGGACACCCCGTTCCTGGAGCTGTCCCCGCTCGCCGCCTGGGGCAGCGACTACGCCGTCGGCGCCTCCCTGGTCACCGGCATCGGGGTGGTCGAGGGCGTGGAGTGCCTGATCACCGCCAACGATCCGACCGTGCGCGGCGGCGCCAGCAACCCGTGGAGCCTGAAGAAGGCCCTGCGCGCCAACGACATCGCGCTCGCCAACCGGCTGCCCTGCATCAGCCTGGTGGAGTCGGGAGGCGCCGACCTGCCCTCCCAGAAGGAGATCTTCATCCCCGGCGGCGCCATCTTCCGGGACCTCACCCGGCTGTCGGCCGCCGGCATCCCCACCATCGCCGTCGTGTTCGGCAACTCCACCGCCGGCGGCGCCTACGTGCCCGGCATGTCCGACCACGTGATCATGGTCAAGGAGCGGGCGAAGGTGTTCCTCGGCGGGCCGCCGCTGGTGAAGATGGCGACCGGCGAGGAGAGCGACGACGAGTCCCTGGGCGGCGCCGAGATGCACGCACGCGTCTCCGGCCTCGCCGACCACTTCGCCGTCGACGAGCCGGACGCGCTGCGCCAGGCCCGGCGGGTGGTCGCCCGGCTCAACCACCGCAAGGCCCACCCGGATCCGGGACCGGCCGAGCCGCCCGAGCACGACCCGGAGGAGCTGCTGGTCATCGTCCCCGGCGACCTGAGGACCCCCTTCGACCCGCGCGAGGTCATCGCCCGCATCGTCGACGCCTCCGACTTCGACGAGTTCAAACCGCTGTACGGCACGAGCCTGGTCACCGGCTGGGCGGCCCTGCACGGCTACCCGGTCGGCATCCTGGCCAACGCCCAGGGTGTCCTCTTCAGCGCCGAGTCGCAGAAGGCCGCCCAGTTCATCCAGCTCGCCAACCAGCGCGACATCCCGCTGCTCTTCCTGCACAACACCACCGGCTACATGGTCGGCAGGGAGTACGAGCAGGGCGGGATCATCAAGCACGGCGCGATGATGATCAACGCGGTCAGCAACAGCCGGGTCCCGCACCTGTCCGTGCTCATGGGCGCGTCGTACGGCGCCGGGCACTACGGCATGTGCGGGCGGGCGTACGACCCGCGCTTCCTGTTCGCCTGGCCCAGCGCCAAGTCGGCCGTCATGGGCCCGCAGCAGCTCGCCGGAGTGCTGTCCATCGTCGCCCGGCAGTCGGCGGCGGCCAAGGGGCAGCCCTACGACGAGGACGCGGACGCGGCCCTGCGCGCCATGGTGGAGCAGCAGATCGAGTCCGAGTCGCTGCCGATGTTCCTGTCCGGGCGGCTGTACGACGACGGCGTCATCGACCCGCGCGACACCCGCACCGTCCTCGGCCTGTGCCTGTCCGCGATCCACACCGCCCCCTACGAGGGCGCGCGCGGCGGCTTCGGCGTCTTCCGGATGTGAGGGATCACGTGATTTCGACTGTGCTCGTCGCCAACCGCGGCGAGATCGCCTGCCGCATCTTCCGCACCTGCGGTGACCTGGGCATCCGCACGGTGGCCGTGCACTCGGACGCCGACGCGAGCGCGCTCCACGCGCGCGTGGCCGGCGCCGCGGTACGGCTGCCGGGAACGGCGCCCGCCGAGACGTACCTGCGCGGCGACCTGATCGTGAAGGCGGCCCTGTCCGCCGGCGCGGACGCCGTGCACCCCGGCTACGGCTTCCTGTCCGAGAACCCCGGCTTCGCCCGCGCCGTCCTCGACGCCGGCCTGACCTGGATCGGCCCTCCCCCGGAGGCCATCGAGGCCATGGCGTCCAAGACCCGCGCCAAGGAGCTGATGGGCCTCGCGCCCCTCGGCGAGGTCACCGAGTCCGACCTGCCGGTCCTGGTGAAGGCGGCCGCGGGCGGCGGAGGACGCGGCATGCGGATCGTGCGCCGCCTGAGCGAGCTGGCCGCAGCGCTGGAGGGCGCGCGCGCCGAGGCCGCGAGCGCCTTCGGCGACGGCGAGGTCTTCGTGGAGCCGTACATCGAGCACGGCCGCCACGTCGAGGTGCAGATCCTCGCCGACACCCACGGCACCGTCTGGCCGCTCGGCACCCGCGACTGCTCCCTCCAGCGCCGCCACCAGAAGGTCGTCGAGGAGGCCCCGGCACCCGGACTCCCCGAGCGGCTCACCGAGGAGCTGTACGCCCTCGCCGTACGCGCCGCCCGGTCCGTCTCCTACGTCGGCGCGGGCACCGTCGAGTTCCTGGTCGCCGACGGCCGCGCGCACTTCCTGGAGATGAACACCCGCCTCCAGGTCGAACATCCCGTGACCGAGGCGGTGTTCGGCATCGACCTGGTGGCCGAGCAGATCCGCGTCGCCGAGGGCCACGCCCTGCCCGCCGAGCCGCCGGCCGCGCGCGGGCACGCCGTCGAGGCCCGCCTCTACGCCGAGGACCCCGCACGCGACTGGGCCCCGCAGACCGGTGCCCTGCACCGCCTCGCCGTACCGGCCGGCGTCCGCCTCGACACCGGCTACACCGACGGCGACACCATCGGCGTCCACTACGACCCGATGCTCGCCAAGGTCGTCGCCCACGCCCCCACCCGCGCGGAGGCGCTGCGCAGGCTGGCGGGCGCCCTGGAACGGACCGAACTCCACGGCCCGGTCACCAACCGCGACCTGCTGGTGCGCTCCCTGCGCCACCAGGAGTTCGCCCGGGCCGCCATGGACACCGGCTTCTACGACCGCCACCTCGCCGAGCTGACCGGGCCCGCGCACGACCCCCACGCCCCCCTGGCCGCCGCCCTCGCCGACGCCCACGGCCGCTCCCGCTTCGGCGGCTGGCGCAACGTCCCCTCGCAGCCGCAGGTCAAGCGGTACGAGATGGCGGGGGAGGAACACGAGGTCCGCTACCGGCACACGCGGCACGGCCTCGCGGCCGACGGGGTCCGGGTCGTGCACGCCGACGCCCGCACGGTCGTCCTCGAAGTCGACGGCGTCCGGCGCAGGTTCGAGATCGCGCGGTACGGCGACCAGGTGTACGCGGGCGCCACCCGCCTCACGGCCCTGCCCCGCTTCCCCGACCCCGCCGCCCAGCTCGCCCCGGGCTCCCTGCTCGCCCCGATGCCCGGCACGGTCGTACGCATCGCCGAGGGCCTCACCGAAGGGGCTGCCGTCACCGCCGGCCAGCCCCTGATCTGGCTCGAGGCGATGAAGATGCAGCACCAGATCTCAGCGCCCGCCGCAGGCACGCTCACCGCCCTGCACGCCAAGCCGGGACAGCAGGTGGAGCCCGGCCTGTTGCTGGCGGTGGTGCAGCCCACGTAAGGGGCGCGGGGCCGCGTCCATGTGCGGCTGCCGCCTCGCGAGCGCGCCCGGCCACCGACCACCCGCATCCGGAGGACCGCATGACCACCCTCATCGAATCCGAAGAGCACAAGGCACTCCGAGCCGCGGTCGCCGCCCTCGGCAAACGCTACGGCCGCGACTACATCGCCCGCACCGTCGCCGAGGGCCGCCACCCCACCGAACTCTGGGCCGAGGCCGGAAAACTCGGCTACCTGGGCGTCAGCCTCCCCGAGGAGCACGGAGGCGGCGGCGGTGGCATAGCCGAACTCTCCATCGTCCTCGAAGAGCTCGGCGCGGCCGGCTCCCCCCTGCTCATGCTCATCGTCTCCCCGGCCATCTGCGGCACGGTCATCGCCCGCTTCGGCACCGAGGAGCAGAAACGCGCCTGGCTCCCCGGCATCGCCGACGGAACGCGCCTCATGGCCTTCGGCATCACCGAACCCGACGCCGGCTCCAACAGCCACCGCATCACCACCACGGCCCGCAGGGACGGCGCCGACTGGCTCCTCACCGGCCGCAAGGTCTTCATCTCCGGCGTGGACATGGCCGACGCGGTACTCATCGTCGGCCGCACCGAGGACGCCCGCACCGGACGACTCAAGCCGTGCCTGTTCATCGTCCCCACGGACGCACCCGGCTTCCAGAAGCGGCCGATCGACATGGAACTCAAGGCGGCCGAGAAGCAGTTCGAACTGACCCTGGACGACGTACGGCTGCCCGCCGACGCGCTCGTCGGCGACGAGGACGCCGGGCTGCTCCAGCTGTTCGCCGGACTCAACCCCGAGCGCGTCATGACCGCCGCCTTCGCCATCGGGATGGGCCGGTACGCGCTCACCCGGGCCGTCGAGTACGCCCGCGACCGCAGCGTCTGGAAGACCCCCATCGGCGCCCACCAGGCCATCGCCCACCCCCTGGCGCAGGCGCACATCGACCTGGAACTGGCCCGGCTGATGACGCTGAAGGCGGCCCACCTCTACGACGCGGGCGACGACATCGGCGCGGGCGAGGCCGCCAACATGGCCAAGTACGCGGCCGGCGAGGCCTGCGTGAAGGCCGTCGACCAGGCCGTGCACACCCTCGGCGGCAACGGGCTCACCCGCGAATTCGGACTCGCCTCGTTGATAACAGCCGCACGCGTGGCTCGTATTGCTCCGGTGAGCCGGGAGATGATTCTCAACTACGTCTCCCACCAGACCCTGGGCCTGCCCAAGTCGTACTAGGCGACCGCACTGGAGGAACCGTGTTCCGCAGCGAGTACGCAGACGTCCCCTTCGTCGAACTCCCCATCCACGACGCCGTCCTCGGAAGCGCAGCCGACTTCGGCGAGCAGCCCGCGCTCATCGACGGCACGGACGGGACCACCCTCACGTACGAGCAGGTGGACCGGTTCCACCGGCGCCTCGCCGCCGCCTTCGCCGACGCCGGCGTCCGCAAGGGCGACGTCCTCGCCCTGCACAGCCCCAACACCATCGCCTTCCCCACCGCCTTCTACGCGGCCACCCGCGCGGGCGCGGCCGTCACCACGGTCCACCCCCTCGCCACCCCCGAGGAGTTCGCCAAACAGCTCCGCGACAGCGCGGCCCGCTGGATCGTCACCGTCTCCCCGCTGCTGGAGACCGCCCGCCGGGCCGCCGAACTCGCCGGCGGCACACAGGAGATATTCGTGTGCGACAGCGCACCCGGACACCGCTCGCTCATCGACATGCTCGGCACGGCCGCCCCCGAGCCCCGCGTCGACATCGACCCGGCCGAGGACATCGCCGCACTGCCGTACTCCTCCGGCACCACCGGCATCCCCAAGGGCGTGATGCTCACCCACCGGCAGATCGCCACCAACCTGGCCCAGCTGGAGCCCGCCGTCCCCACCGGCCCCGGCGACCGCATCCTCGCCGTCCTGCCCTTCTTCCACATCTACGGCCTGACCGCCCTCATGAACGCGCCCCTGCGCAAGGGCGCCACGATCGTCGTCCTGCCCCGCTTCGACCTGGAGACCTTCCTCGCCGCGATCGAGACCCACCGCATCACCGGCCTCTACGTCGCCCCGCCGATCGTCCTCGCCCTCGCCAAGCACCCCGCCGTCACCCGCTACGACCTGTCGTCCCTCAAACATGTCATCAGCGCCGCGGCACCCCTCGACGCGAACCTCGCCACGGCCTGCTCCGCCCGCCTCGGCCTGCCCCCCATCGGCCAGGCCTACGGCATGACGGAACTGTCCCCCGGCACCCACGTCGTCCCCCTCGACCGCCTGCACGACGCCCCCGCCGGCACCGTCGGCAAGCTCATCGCCGGCACCGAGATGCGTGTCGTCTCCCTGGACGACCCCGGCAAGGACCTCGGCGCGGGAGGGGCCGGCGAGATCCTGATCCGCGGCCCGCAGGTGATGAAGGGCTACCTCGGACGCCCCGACGCCACCGCCGACATGATCGACGCCGACGGCTGGCTGCACACCGGCGACGTCGGCCGGGTGGACACCGACGGCTGGCTCTTCGTCGTCGACCGCGTCAAGGAACTCATCAAGTACAAGGGCTTCCAGGTGGCACCCGCCGAACTCGAGGCCCTGCTGCTCGCCCACCCGGGCATCGCCGACGCCGCCGTCATCGGCGCCTGCAACGACGACGGCAACGAGGTCCCGCACGCCTTCGTCGTCCGCCGGCCCACCGCCGACGACCTGAGCGAGAACGAGGTCATGCTCTACGTCGCCGAACGCGTCGCCCCCTACAAACGGGTCCGCCAGGTCACCTTCATCGACGCCGTCCCCCGCGCCGCCTCCGGAAAGATCCTGCGGCGCCGGCTCAAGGAGCACGCATGACCGCACGGATCGGCCGCACCCGCACGCGTGCCGTCGAAACCCTCAGCCTGGACGCCGTCGACACCCGCAACGCGCTCTCCGCGGCCCTCGTCGGCGACCTCGCGAACGCCCTCGCCGACTGCGGCAAGGACGACGACGTACGCGCCGTCGTCCTCACCCACACCGGCAACACCTTCTGCGCCGGCGCCGACCTGCGCGACCCGCCCCACCCGGACGCACTCGTCGGCCTGCTCCGGCAGATCGTCGAACTGCCCCGACCCGTCGTCGCCCGCGTCACCGGACACGTCCGCGCCGGCGGCCTCGGCCTGCTCGCCGCCTGCGACCTGGCCGCCGCCTCCCACACCGCCACCTTCGCCTTCACCGAGGTCCGCATCGGCGTCGCCCCCGCGGTGATCTCCCTGCCACTGCTGCCCCGCGCCGACCCCCGCGCCCTCGCCCGCTACTACCTCACCGGCGAACGCTTCGGCCCCGAGGAAGCCGTACGCATGGGCCTGCTCTCCGCCGCCGCCGACGACGCCGAAGAAGCCCTCGCCCCCCTCCTGGACGGCCTGCGCCGCTCCTCCCCCCAGGCCCTCGCCGAGACGAAACGGCTGCTCACGGCTAGGGTGCTGGAGACATTCGACCGGGACGCGGCCGACCTCACCGCACTCTCGGCCCGGCTGTTCGCCTCCGACCAGGCCCGGGAGGGGATGACGGCCTTCCTGGAGAGACGAGACCCGGCATGGGTGGTGTGACCACATGAGCACGACGGCGGAACGCGACCGCCACCCCAAACAGGACCGCAGCCGGGCCACCCGGCAGCGGCTCCTGGAGGCCGCCGTGGCCTGCCTCGCCGAACACGGCTGGGCAGGCTCCACCGTCGCCGCCGTTGCCGAACGCGCGGGCGTCTCCCGGGGCGCCGCCCAGCACCACTTCCCCACCCGCGAGGACCTGTTCACCGCCGCCGTCGAATACGTCGCCGAGGAACGCTCCACCGCACTCAGGGACCTCTTCCCCGACGGCCCCGCCGACCGCCGCGCCGTCGTCACCGCCCTCGTCGACCTCTACACCGGCCCCCTGTTCCGCGCCGCCCTCCACCTGTGGGTCGCCGCCTCCAACGAGGAACAGCTGCGCCCCCGCGTGACCGAGCTGGAAGCCCGCGTCGGCCGCGAGAACCACCGCATCGCCGTCGACCTCCTCGGCGCAGACGAGACCCGCCCCGGCGTCCGCGAGACCGTCCAGGGCTTCCTCGACATGGCCCGCGGCCTCGGCCTCGCCAACCTCCTCACCGACGACACCGCCCGCCGCGACCGCGTCGTCGCCCAATGGGCCGACCTGCTGACCCAGGCCCTGCGCTGAGGTGCCGCGCCGGTCACCGACGCCCCGGACGGCCACCGCACCGTGCGGGTCCGGGGCAGGTTCTGAACCGCGCGACCCGGACACCCGCGACGTGAACCCGGCCACATCGCAATCCCGTGTCCCGCAGTACCCTTGCCCCCATGCTTCCGATGCTCGTTCGACGCCGCCACGTGGACTACGTGCGCGTCACGAGCATGGGCTGTCGGCCTTCGGCCTGATTCAGCCCCTTTCTTCTCCCTCTTCTTACGGCATCCTGGGCGGCGCCGCCCCACCCTCGGCGGTCCTCTGCCCGTGGCCCACACACCCTCGTGGACGCACCCATGACGACGTACACCGCGACGACCCCGTCGTACGACCAGCTCCCCGTCATCGACCTCTCGGCCGCCGACCGCGGCCCCCGGGCCCGCGCCCTCCTCCACGCCCGGCTGCACAGCGCCGCCCACGACGTCGGCTTCTTCCAGCTCGTCGGACACGGCGTGACCCCCGCCGAGACCGACGCGCTGCTCACCGCCATGCGCGCCTTCTTCGACCTCCCCGAGGCCGACCGCCTGGCCCTGGACAACATCAACTCCCCGCACTTCCGCGGCTACACCCGCACCGGCGACGAACGCACCGCCGGCGCCCGCGACTGGCGCGACCAGCTCGACATAGGCGCCGAACGCCCCGCCCGTGTCCCCGGCCCCGGCGAACCCCCCTACTGGTGGCTGCAGGGCCCCAACCAGTGGCCCACCGCCCTCCCCGAGCTGCGCACCGCCACCCTCACCTGGATCGACCGGCTGAGCGCCGTCGCCCAGCGCCTCCTGCACGAACTGCTGACGGCCATCGGCGCACCCGCCGGCTTCTACGACCCGGTCTTCGGCGAGCACGCCCACCCGCACCTCAAGCTCGTCCGCTACCCCGGCAGCGCCGGCGACGGCACCGACCAGGGCGTCGGCGCCCACAAGGACTACGGCTTCCTCACCCTGCTCCTCCAGGACACCGTCGGCGGCCTCCAGGTCCAGCGCGAGGACGGCCGCTTCCACGAGGTCCCGCCGATCGAGAACGCCTTCGTCGTCAACCTCGGCGAACTCCTGGAGGTCGCCACCAACGGCTACCTGCTCGCCACCAACCACCGGGTGGTCAGCCCGCCCGGCGCCACCGAGCGCTTCTCCGTCCCGTTCTTCTACAACCCGCGCCTGGACGCCAAGGTCGAGCCCCTGCCCTTCCCGCACGCCGCCAAGGCCCCCGGCATCACCACCGACCCGACCAACCCGCTGTACGCCGAGTACGGCTACAACGAACTGAAGGGCAAGCTCAGGGCGCACCCGCTGGTGGCCGAGAGGCACCACGGGAACCTGCTGACGGCCGCGTGAGCCCTGGGGCGCGGAGAACCCCGCGGCACCCGCGCCCCGAACCGCCCCTCCTACCGGGCGATGTCCGCGTACCCGGAGATGTCCTCGGGCCGCCGGGGACCGGGCCCCACGTACCGGGCGGACGGCCGCACCAGGCGCCCCGTCCGCTTCTGCTCCAGAATGTGCGCCGACCACCCCGCGGTCCTGGCACACGTGAACATCGACGTGAACATGTGCGCCGGCACCTCGGCGAAGTCCAGCATGATCGCCGCCCAGAACTCCACGTTCGTCGCCAGCACCCGATCGGGCCGGCGGCTGTGCAGCTCCTCCAGCGCCGCCTTCTCCAGCGCCTCCGCGATCTCGTACCTCGGCGCCCCCAGCTCCCGCGCCGTACGCCGCAGCACCCGCGCCCGCGGATCCTCCGCCCGGTACACCCGGTGCCCGAAGCCCATCAGCCGCTCACCCCGGTCCAGGGCCTTCTTCACATAGGCCTCCGCGTCCCCGGTGCGCTCGATCTCCTCGATCATCCCCAGCACCCGCGACGGCGCACCGCCGTGCAGCGGCCCCGACATCGCACCCACCGCACCCGACAGCGCCGCGGCGACATCCGCGCCCGTCGACGCGATGACCCGCGCCGTGAACGTCGACGCGTTCATCCCGTGCTCCGCCGCCGACGTCCAGTACGCGTCCACCGCGGCGACGTGCTTCGGATCCGGCTCCCCCCGCCAGCGGATCATGAACCGCTCCACCACCGACTTCGCCTTGTCGATCTCCCGCTGCGGCACCATCGGCAGCCCCTGCCCGCGCGCCGACTGCGCGACGTACGACAGCGCCATGACCGCCGCCCGCGCCAGGTCCTCCCGCGCCCGGTCCTCGTCGATGTCGAGCAGCGGCCGCAGCCCCCACACCGGCGCGAGCATGGCCAGCGCCGACTGCACGTCCACGCGGATGTCCCCGGAGTGCACCGGGATGGGGAACGGCTCGGCGGGCGGCAGACCGGGATTGAAGGCGCCGTCGACCAGCAGCCCCCACACGTTCCCGAACGAGACGTGTCCGACCAGATCCTCGATGTCGACGCCCCGGTACCGCAGGGCGCCGCCCTCCTTGTCCGGTTCGGCGATCTCCGTCTCGAACGCTACGACTCCCTCGAGCCCGGGTACGAAATCGGACATCAGGCGGCTCCTCGTGATGTGTCGGCGGCGGACACCCCGGTGATGCCCCGATCGTCCGGTGGTCATCCGGTGGTCACCCAAACCGCAGGGGGAACCAGCACGATAACCCCGAGTGCCAGCATTGGGGAGACGCTACGACACTGAGTGCCACAGCCATTCCATACGGCAAGATGACCGCGTGACCGACCGCGAACCCATCCTGGACCCCGTGCTCGACCCCGCCGCCATGCGCAAGCAGTACCGGGTCGACGGACTCGCAGAACAGGACCTCGCCACGCACCCCATGGACCAGTTCGCCCGCTGGTTCGAGGACGCGGCCCGGGCGGCCCTCCACGGCACGATCTACGAACCCAACGCCATGGTCGTCTCCACGGCGGACGCCACCGGGCGCCCCAGCTCACGCACGGTCCTGATGAAGCAGTTCGACACCGACGGCTTCGTCTTCTACACCAACTACGACTCCCGCAAGGCCCGCGACCTCGCGGCGAACCCGTACGCCTGCCTGCTCTTCCCCTGGCACCCGCTGGCCCGCCAGGTCATCGTCACCGGCACCGCCCGCCGCACCGGCCGCGACGAGACCGCCGCGTACTTCCGCAGCCGCCCGCACGGCTCCCAGTTGGGCGCCTGGGCCAGCGCCCAGTCCTCGGTGATCGCCTCCCGCACGGAACTGGACACCGCCTACGCCGAACTCGAGGAGCGCTACCCGGAGGACGAGCAGGTCCCGGTGCCCCCGCACTGGGGCGGCTTCCGCATCGCCCCCGACACGGTCGAGTTCTGGCAGGGCCGGCAGAACCGCCTCCACGACCGCCTCCGCTACGCCGCCCGGCCCAACGGCACCTGGCAGGTCGAACGCCTCAGCCCCTGAAAACGCAGACGACCCGCGGGCTGGGTTCCTCCAAGGAGGAGCCGGCCGGACGATACCGGCAGCCCGCGGGTCGGGTGACTGCTTGGGATTGGGGCCGGCTGCGTGTCACTCGCACACGCTGGTCCGGCACCGCACTGGGTGTGGTGGCAGGCCGCTAGCCCGCAGCCACCTCTTCCGTCCGGTGTTCATACATTCGCCGAACCACCTCCTCTCCGAAGTAATAGCCACCCTAAGAAGCGAACGGGAGGGACTCAACTGTTTTTCGGTAGCGTCCCGGGCATGACGGATCTTCGGACAGCGCTCGTGCGGGGCGACGGCATGCTCGAGCAGTGGCGGTTCGTGCACAACGTGGTGGTCCCGCCCGCCGTGATGTCCCTGGCGGACGCCCGGGTGCGGCTGGGGCGGTACCGGCTGGAGAACGCGTATCTGGGGGACGTGCTCGTGGGGTCTTCCACGGTGCGGCCGCCGGTGGGGGAGGAGGCCGTGTCGACGGTCATCGCGCGTGTGCTGCCGGAGTTCCGGCGGCGGGGGTTCGGGGCGGCCGTCTACGAGCACGCGCTGGCGCAGGCGCGCGGGATGGGCGCCGGGGTGATCGAGACATGTGTGCTGGCGGCGAACGAGGACGGGCTGCGGTTCGCCGCGCGGCGCGGGTTCGTGGAGGTCGACCGGTATGTGCTGGACGGGGAGCGGGACGAGTGGGTCGACCTGCGGCTGGGGCCGGAGGGCGCGGGGCATTGATTCCTTCAATCTTGCGGGAACAGGATGTGTGCTCCGTCACGTTCCAGTTGAATGAAGCCAAATGAGCGAACCGAGCGCCGTACGTGAGTGCGCCGACGCAGCCTCCAGGGGGTCGAGGTGAGTGCTTCCCGGCGGAGTGGGACCACCGATGAGCTTGGGCCGAACGAGCCCGGCGAGCCCGGTGGCTCCGATCTGCTCGCCGCGCTGCTGGACGGCATGGACGCGGCGCTGTGCGCCTTCGATGCCGACGGGGTGGTCACGCACTGGAACCGGGAGGCCGAGCGGATCCTCGGCTGGACCGCCGCCGAGGCGGTGGGCCGGCGCGGGTTCGCGGGCTGGGCGGTGCGCAGTGCCGACGCCGAGGAGGTCCAGGTCCGGCTGATGTCCGCGATGGAGGCGCCGGGCCGGCAGGTGCACGAGTTCGCCCTGGTGACCAAGGACGGCGGGCGTGTTCTCGTACGGACGCAGTCGGCCGCGGTGCGCGGGCCCGACGGGAAGCCGGCGGGGGTGTACTGCGCGTTCAGCGAGGTGCACGCGCAGATCGATCTGGAGCGGTCGATCGCGCTGAGCGAGGCGCTGTTCGAGGACGCGGCCTGGGGGGTCGTGCTCGTGGACGCCGATCTGCGGCCGGCCGTGGTGAACGCGCACGCGGCTCGTTCGCTGGGGATCGGCCGTACGTCCGCGCTGGGGCGGCCGCTCGGCGAGCTGCTCTCCCAGGGGGTGGAGGAGCTGGAGGCGGCGCTGACCCATGTGCTGGCCGAGGGTGCGCCGCCCGCGCCCGCCGAGATGTGGGTGAGCGTGCGCACCGCGGAGGGCGAGAAGCGGCGCTGCTGGCGCAGTGGGTTCCTGCGGCTGGCCTCGCCGCTGGCGGAGGAGCCGGTGCCGCTCGGGGTCGGCTGGCTGTTCCAGGACGTCACCGAGGCCAAGCAGGGTGAGCAGGAGGCGGCTCTGCTGCGGTTCCGTACGAACCAGTCGCACCGTGCGGCCCGTGCCGCCGCCGAGTGCGAGGACCCCGTGGAGGCGGCCACCGTCCATCTGGACTTCGCGCTGGCCGGTTTCGCGGACCACGCGCTGCTGGACCGGGTGGCGGGTGCCGCGCGCCCGGAGGGCGAGAGCGAGTCGGCTCCGGTGAGGCTGGTGCGGCTCGCCGCGACGCCCGCCGGTGCGCCGGGGCCGAGTCTGGTCACGGGGGCGGCGGGGCTGCCCGTGCGTTACGAGGAGGGGCATCCGGCGCTGCAGTGCGTGGAGCGGGCCGGGAGTGTGCGGGCGGACGCCGGGGCGGTGCCGGCCGAGCGGGCGCGGGAGTGGGCGCTGGAGCGGCAGTGGCCGGGCGATGTGGTGCACGGGTTGTGCGCGGTGCTGCGCAGCCGGGGGCGCACGCTGGGCGTGGTGACGTTTCTGCGGGGTGCCGGCCGCAGTCGTTTCGAGCGGTCCGACGCGGCCTATGCGGAGGATGTGGCGCTGCGGATCGCCGCGCTGCTGGATCTGGCGGAGGCGGTCCGGGAGGGGTAGTCCCCCCGGTGGTCCCCCGGTGGCCTTCCCGCCGGTTCAGTGGCGGTAGAAGATCCGGTCGCCGTACTGCTCCATCACCCGGCGGTTCCAGTCGTGGCCGCCGTCGACGTTGCCGGAGCGCAGCAGCGGGGGTTCGATGCCGCGGTCGGCGAGGGCGGCTGCGGTGGTGGCGAGGACGGCCTGCATCAGGGCGGTGGTGACGACCGTGGAGGCGGGGGCGAAGGGTGCGGGGATGGTGTCGAGGGTGAGTTCCGCGTCGCCGACGGCGATCTTGGAGTCGAGGACGAGGTCGCAGTGGTCCTTCAGGAAGGTGCCGGAGGCGTGCCGGGACTTGGTCTCCTCGGCGTATGCCACGGAGGTCACGCCGATCACCTTCACGCCGAGGGCCCGGGCCGTCATGGCCATCTCGACGGGCAGTGCGTTGCGGCCGGAGAGGGAGATGACGACGAGGGCGTCGCCGGCGCGGAGGGGCGAGGTGTCGAGGACGGCGGCGGCGAGTCCGTCGACGCGTTCGAGGGCGGAGCCGAGGGTGGCGGGGGTGACGTCGACGCCGACGACTCCGGGCACGGCGAGCAGGTTCATCAGGGCGAGGCCGCCGGCGCGGTAGACGACGTCCTGGGCGGCCAGGGAGGAGTGCCCGGCGCCGAAGGCGAACAGGCGGCCGCCTGCCGCGACGGTGTCGGCGAGCAGGGTGCCGGCCGCGGTGATCGTGTCGGCCTCCTCCTCGCGGATCCGTCGCAGCAGGTTGATGGCGGCGTCGAAGAACAGGTCGGCAGGCGTGCCGTCGCTCATGCGGTGCCCCTTCGCAGCGTCCGTGTCGCGGATCACCGTGCGGTCTGGACCAGTGCGGTGTCAATACGGCCGAGGAGGAACCGCGACGGACCGGGTGACCCCCGTGAGGGTCACCCGTGGCGGTCCGTTCCGCCGGAGGCCCCCGCTTGTCAGTGGGATCCGGCAGAATTGATGCCAGGGCCAGCGCACGCGCCGGGCTTCCGGCAGAGGTAATCGAGGGGCACGTATGTCCGGACTGATCGACACCACGGAGATGTATCTCCGCACCATCCTCGAGCTGGAGGAGGAAGGCGTCGTCCCCATGCGCGCCCGCATCGCGGAGCGGCTGGACCAGAGCGGGCCGACGGTGAGCCAGACGGTGGCGCGGATGGAGCGCGACGGTCTGGTGTCCGTGGCCAGCGACCGGCACCTGGAGCTGACCGACGAGGGCAGAAGGCTCGCCACGCGGGTGATGCGCAAGCACCGTCTCGCGGAGTGTCTGCTGGTCGATGTGATCGGCCTGGAGTGGGAGCAGGTGCATGCGGAGGCGTGCCGTTGGGAGCACGTGATGAGCGAGGCCGTGGAGCGCAGGGTGCTGGAGCTGCTGCGGCACCCGACCGAGTCGCCGTACGGCAACCCGATCCCGGGGCTGGAGGAGCTGGGCGAGAAGGACGGTGCCGATCCGTTCCTGGACGAGGGCATGGTGTCGCTGGCCGATCTGGACGCGGGCACGGACGGCAAGACGGTGGTCGTGCGCCGGATCGGGGAGCCGATCCAGACGGACGCGCAGCTGATGTACACGCTGCGGCGGGCGGGTGTGCAGCCCGGTTCGGTGGTGAGCGTGACGGAGTCGGCCGGTGGGGTGCTGGTGGGCAGTGGGGGTGAGGCGGCCGAGCTGGAGGCGGATGTCGCCTCCCATGTGTTCGTCGCCAAGCGCTGATCAGGGGAGGGCCCCGGCGCCGTGTGGCGCCGGGACCTGTCCTCCCCTGTGCTGACCCGGAGCCCCGAGCTCCCAGGGTCATTCCCCTCGGACCGTTTTTCCCCGAGCGGTCCGCCTCCCGCCAGAAAGATCCCCCTGGCGGCGGCGATCATTCCTCGAGGGGTGTCACTCGAATGAGGGGTGTTGTCCGCAGGGGCAGCATTTTCGAATACCTATTCGATAGTCTGCGATGTCAAGCGGAACCGTACGAGGCAGGCGGAGCTGGGGGGTGCCAGGCCCATGGCACGGCGTATCGACGTGACGGGAGCGGGCGGGGTGCGCCTGGCCGCGTGGGAGTACGCGGACCCTCCGAAGCGGGATCCGGAGGGCGCGGACGCGGACCGGGCGGACCCGGGCTCGGGCGGCCCGGGTGTGCTGTTACTCCACGGACTGATGGGCCGCGCCTCCCACTGGGCGTCCACCGCCCGCTGGCTCGCCGGGCGCCATCGCGCCGTGGCGCTCGACCAGCGTGGCCACGGCCAGAGCGACAAGCCCCCGCGGGCCGCGTACACCCGCGAGGCCTACGTGGACGACGCCGAGGCCGCTCTCGAACAGCTCGGCCTCGCGCCCGCCCTGCTCGTCGGCCACGCCATGGGCGCGCTGACCGCCTGGCAGCTCGCCGCGAGGCGCCCCGACCTGGTGAGCGGCCTGGTCGTCTGCGACATGCGGGCCTCCGCGCTGGGCGCGGCCTCGCAGCGCGAGTGGGCCGAGTGGTTCCGTTCCTGGCCCGTCCCCTTCGCCACCCTCGCCGACGTCCGCAAGTGGTTCGGCGAGCAGGACCCCTGGGTGGAGCGCCCGAGTCCCGCGCGCGGCGCGTTCTACGCCGAGGTGATGCACGAGTGCGCGGACGGCTGGCGGCCGGTGTTCGAGCCCGAGCAGATGCTGAGGTCCCGGGAGACCTGGGTGTACGACGCCCACTGGGAGGAGCTGGCCCAGGTGCGATGCCCCGCGCTGGTGGTCCGGGGCCTGGACGGGGAGCTGGGGCGGGCGGAGGCGCAGGAGATGGTCCGGGTGCTGCCGCGCGGTGAGTACGCGGAGGTGGCCGACGCCGGCCATCTCGCCCACTACGACCGGCCGGTGGCCTGGCGGGAGGCGGTCTCGCCGTTCCTCGGCCGGGTGTTCGGGGGCTGAGCGCGCCGGCTCAGCCCTTGCTGACCGCCGCCAGGATCTCCGGCAGCCGGGCCGCCGTGCGCGGTGCCGCCAGCCGCAGTCCCAGCACGGTGAGCGCCGCCCCGTACCCGGCCCCGGCCGGCAGCAGCGGCCAGGTCCAGGCGTCCCCGCTCCCGCTCAGGTGGATCCAGACGGCGAGGGCGATCACGGGGGAGCACAGCAGGGCGGCGGAGACCATGCCGCCGAAGACGGAGATCCAGGCGAGGCCCGCCTGCCCGGGGGCGACGTTCTTGTGGCCCTCCTGGGGGATGGAGTAGGGGAACCGCGCCGACGTCCACGCCCCGGTGGCCAGCATCGCGCCGAGCAGCGCGAAGGACAGCCCCAGCACCTCCGGCAGCCGGGTCCAGGCGCCCAGCAGGCCGGTCGTCACGACCGTGACGAGCGCCGCGTAGGGGAGGGTGATCAGCAGCAGGGCCAGGGCCCGGCCGCGCAGCTCCTCGTAGGCGTCCCTGGGGGCGGAGACGGTCATGGCCACCATCCAGAAGGCGGAGGTGTCCTGCCCGAACTGGTTGTACATCTGGATGCCGAGCATCCCGGCGGCGAAGCACGCGAAGTAGACGGACCCGGTGCCCTGGAGCGCGTTGAACACCGGCACGATCAGCCCGATCGCCAGCGAGGTCACCCAGGCGGCCTTGGTCTTCGGATCGCGCCAGACGTAGCGCAGGCTGCGCTCCATGACCGTGCCCGTGCGCCCGCCCGGCAGCAGCCGGGCGAGCCCGCCGGAGGAGGCGCGGGCCGGAGTCCCGGCGTCCAGGGCCTGGACGGTGGACCCGTCGGGCGTGGTCATCAGCCGGGTCAGGCTGCGCGCCCAGGCGCCGATCAGTGCCGCCAGTCCGGCGGCGGACACGGCGAGCTGGGCGGCGGCGGTGCCGTACGACCCCTGGCTCGCCGCGCGCACCGCGGCGATCGCCGAACCCGGCGGCAGCCAGGACAGCACGTCGGCGACCGGCCGGAGCTGCTCCGGCCCCCCGGCGCCCAGCCGCCGCGCGCCGAAGTTGACCAGCTGCACCCCGATGGCGATCACCAGCCCGCTCAGCACGGCCAGATCGCGGCCCTTCCTGCTGGTCAGC
>NZ_JBSGDB010000031.1:0-36750 GCF_053602155.1 Streptomyces sp. NPDC004561 | reverse complement strand
GGCCTGACCCCGGGGCCGGACGGCATTGTCGGTGCGGTGTCTTAGGGTTTCAGCGTGGAACCCGACCTCCAGATCGCCGCCAACCGCATGCTGCTCGTCTGGGAGATCGGCAAGCCCTGGCGGCTCGCCCTGGCCGACGTGGACCGGGCGATCGACGGCGTGCGGTGGTACGTCGAGGGGGCCGGACCGATGCTGGCGGGCCGGGCCCCGCTGGACGGGCCGGTCTCCAACATCGCCAGTTGGAACTACCCGATGAGCGTGCTGGTGCACGCCCTGCTCGTGCAGGCCCTGGCGGGCAACGCGGTCATCGCCAAGACCCCGACCGACGGCGGGGTGGCGTGCCTGACCCTCGCCGCGGCGCTGGCCGCCCGCGAAGGGGTGCCGGTCACCCTGGTCGGAGGCGGCGGCCGCGAGCTGAACCAGGCGCTGGTGCGGTCGCCGGAGATCGGCTGCGTGTCGTTCGTCGGCGGACGGGACACGGGCGCGGCCGTCGCCACCGCCGTGGCCGACCTCGGCAAGCGGCACATCCTGGAGCAGGAGGGACTCAACACCTGGGGCATCTGGAACTTCTCCGACTGGGAGCGGCTGACCGCACTGATCCCCAAGCTCTTCGACTACGGCAAGCAGCGCTGCACGGCCTACCCGAGGTTCGTCGTCCAGCGCGCCCAGTTCGACGACTTCCTGGCCGCGTACCTGCCGGCGGTCCGTGCGGTCCGCGTAGGGCATCCACTCGCCGTCGGCGACCCGGCCGACGCCCTCCCCGACCTGGACTTCGGCCCGCTGATCAACGCGGCGAAGGCCAAGGAACTCACCGACCAGGTGGCGGAGGCGGTGGACCGGGGCGCCGTACCGCTGCACCGCGGCCGCCCCGACCCGGCGCGCTTCCTGCCCGGCCAGGACACCTCCGCCTACGTCCACCCCGTCACCCTGCTCAACCCGCCGCCCTCGTCCCCGCTGCACCACGCGGAACCCTTCGGGCCCGTCGACACGATCGTCCTGGTCGACACGGAGGCCGAACTGCTGGCGGCCATGAACGCGTCCAACGGCGCCCTGGTCGCCACCCTCTCCACCGACGACCGGGCCACCTACGACCGGCTCGCCCCCCAGATCCGCGCCTTCAAGACCGGCCACGGCACCCCCCGCTCCCGCGGCGACCGCGACGAGCTCTTCGGCGGCCTCGGCGCCTCCTGGCGCGGCGCCTTCGTCGGCGGCGACCTCCTGCTCCGGGCCGTCACCCAGGGCCCGGCGGGGGAGCGCCCGCCCGGCAACTTCCCGGAGCACCAGCTCATGCCCTGACCCTCATCACGCCACGCACCCGTACCACTCCGCACCGTGCAGGTGCGGCCGACCCCGTCCCACACCACCCCAGGCCGCCCCGACCGCCCTCCCACCGGACGGATACGCAGGTGAAACGCGCTCCGAAACCTTGGTATTGTTGTCCATGTCGCCGCGGGGAACAGCCCTCGCAAGGCGACAGACACCTGGTCCGGGTGGCGGAATGGCAGACGCGCTAGCTTGAGGTGCTAGTGCCCTTTATCGGGCGTGGGGGTTCAAGTCCCCCCTCGGACACAACGATTGACGATACGGTGACGAGGGCCTCGACCTTACGGTCGCGGTCCTCGTTGCGTGTTCGTAGCTGATGGTGATGCCCAGGGCGTCATAGAGCGCGCCCTTCTTCTCGGCGGCAGCAGTCTGGATGCGCTGTGCAATCTCTCCAAGGCTTTCAGTGATCTGCCGGATCTGTTGCGCGTCGAGCGGGGGTTGCTTCTTCCGGGGGTCGGCGGGGTACGCGTCGAGCTTCTTCTGCGCCGCGTCCTTGTCCCGCTGGGCCTCGTTGATCCACTGGGTGACGACGGCGGGGTCGGCTCCGGCGTCGAGGGCTGCTTGGTAGCGGGCGAGTCGCCGCTCGCAGTCCTTGATCGCCTGGCGTGCTTGGGCCTGCTCGGGGGTCTGGGTTTCTGCGGTGCTTGCTGCGGCGCTCGCGTGGGTGAGTGCTTCGATGGTGGCGGAGAGCCGGTCGGAGGCGAAGGCCCGGGCGATCCATCGGTCCAGGGCCTGACACACGATGTCTTCTCGCAGGTAGACGGTGCGCGGGTGGGTGAGATCGGGATAGATGGCGGCTTCTTCCTCTTTGAACTCGCAGCGGTAGTAGACGTGGCTGCGGATGGTGGCGGGCTGCATCTTGCGCCCGCACAGGCTGCACCGGACCCGACCGCGCAGAGCGTAGGGGCGCCCGCCGCGCTCGCCGGCGCGCTCCTGCCGCCCCTGGTCGCGGGCGCGCTGTGTGCGCACGGTGCGGGCGGCATCGAAGAGATCGGCGCTGATGATCGCTTCGTGGGCGGGTTCGTTGGAGTGGATCCACTCCTCGACGGGGTTGTGGGTCATGTGGGTGCGGTGGCCGAGGGTGACGTCGTCGACGTCGAGGAGGCGTTCTTCCTTGCGCTGCTTGCTCCAGACCTCGTAGCCGGTGTAGCGGGGGTTGAGGAGGATGGCGCGCACGGCGCCCTGTTGCCATGTGGTCTTCTTGCGGTGCGGATTGCGGGTGGCGTCGTGGGCGGAGGGGCAGGGATGCCTTCCCTGGTGAGCTGGGCCGCGATGGCGCTGTAGCTCATGCCGTCCACGTACAGACGGAAGATCCGCTCCACGACGGGTGCGGCGGCGGGGTCGGGCTCCAGCTTGTGGATGCGCTGGCCGGCGGCGGCCTTCGAGGGGTTGGGGTGGGGGCCTGCGTCGGCGATCCGGTAGCCGTAGGGCGGCCGCCCGCCGAGATAGCGGCCCTGAAGCTGGGCCTGGGAGCCCATCGCCGTCCGCACCCGGATCTTGATCCGGTTGCGTTCACCCTTGCTCATGCCGCCGAAGACGGACATGACGAGGTCGTGGGCTTCGTTGTCGGGGTCGATGGGGCCGCCGACCGGGTGACCTGTCACCCGAACCTGCAGCAGACCCGTTCCTCCGTGACCGAGCCGCCGACCGCGCGCAGGTAGAAGGCGTAAGCGACCGAGGCGATCTGTTCCTCGTTCAGGTAGAGCGCCCATAGGCTGCCGAGCAGGCGCGCGGTGCGCACGCGTTCCGCCAGGCCTTCGGCCGGCGGCACGTGCAGCCGCGCCGGCCCCTACCTGGAAGCCAACGACCCGAACCAAATCGGCGGCTACGCGTACGCCGGCAACAACCCGATCAGCCACTCCGATCCCACCGGTCTGTGCCCTGCCGACCTGTGCGGTGTCGGCACCCCGAAGGGCGACGGCTCCGGTGCGTCCCCCACAGGCGGTCCGATCGACCCGGCCAATCCCAGCGCCGGTAACTGCCACCACGTTCTGCGACAGCCCCGGCGAGGCTTCTCTGCGGCCAGCCGCAGTACCAGCTCCTTGATCGCCTTCGCGGTCCGTGGTCGGCCGGGCCTGCTCCGGCGTCTGCTGTAGTCCCACCTGCGCGGGACGAGCTTTCGGTGCCACGCGAGCAAAGTCCCTGGCGTCACCGGGAACACGTTCGCCCACCGCCCGTGGGGTATCAGCGAGGACAGCGCCGGGAACCACAAGCGGTCCACCGGCTGGTAGCGCACAGGGCCTGCGAGCTGCCTGAGCAGCACCGCGTTCTCGTGCCGCAAGACAAGAACCTCGGCGTCCCTGACTGCCTGCCGACGCAGCAGCACCGCCGGGACCGACAGCAGCTTCCGTGTCACCTGGTACTTCAGCGAGAAAATCACCCGGGGCATGGTTCCATCAAGCACTACCAGACCCCTGGGAACTGCAGCGGCGCGTCTCTGAACGGCGCAGGATTCGGCCTGAACCAGGCCCAGCGCGATGCGCGATGGCACGCTCGCGTACGACCGCGACCCCAGCGCTGCCGGTACTGGCTGCGCCTCGGGGACAGCCGGTGCGTCAATGCACGACTACGGCCATGTTGCCGTAGGTGGCGTATGCGTTGGCGAACGAGCTCAGGGGGATGGACAGCCTGCCTCGGGCAGGGTCGTTGACTGTCACTGTGTTACCGGAGAACCCGGTGACAACGACAGCGTGTTCTGCGGGTCCAGCGTACGGGATGCGGGTTCCGTCATAGGCCGTGTACGACGCTGTCGCTCCACGACGCCACAAATAGTCGCCCCAGGCGATCGCTGGATGGCCCTGGGCGACCTGGGATCGGAGTTGGGCAAGTGAGATGCCTTGTCCCGCCGCCAGCACGCCAAGCCCGTAGGAGCGAGCGGCAGCCGCCACGGGTGGGGCGTACACGCCGAATCCAGTGCCCGCGACCTCCGAACCGTTTGGATCCCCCACGAAGGAACGGAAAGGATTCCCGGACACCGGTCCAGAGCGACCGAACTGGAAGTGGGTCCGGTCGACCCCGATCTTGTTCAGAATGTCTTGGTCTCCGGCCTGGATGCCGTGCGAGGCAAGGACCATCCGAAGGGCCGTGGCTTCGCAGTCATTGCGCAACTGCATGCCGAACATAGGGACATTACTCGACGATGTGCTGGAGTTCGGCTGGCTCGATGGCGCGGTGGGATTCGCAGAGCTAGCTGACGCAGACGGCGATGGAGGGGTCTGTTGCAGCGGCGTGGGGCTGGGGGCCATGGCTAGAGATGAATTACATGGGGCCAGGACCATGACGCCTACAGTCGTGCTGCTGGCCATCGCCAGGGCGATGCGTCGGGCGGGGCATATTCGCGGCCCCCGGCGCTGCGGCGGCTTCACACGCATGCCTTAACCTCCTCGAGTCGACCACGTGACGTCACCAATCATTACCCTAGGTGTTTACGCTCGAACGGGCTCGTCATGGTGCGCCGTACGAGCGAAGCACGTTCTTTGACGCTGGCGGTATGTGCCACAGCCCTGCGTACGCCCATTGGCGTGCGCAGGGCAGTCGGTCCGGCCGCACGTCCGCTCCGGGTGGCCAGCCGTCCCAGATCCGCCACCGACAAGTGCGACCGCAAACTCTTGATCCGTGTTCGCCGACCGAGGCTACGACCACGACAAGTACCGGCGACTGCTCTGACAACGGGGCATCCGCCCCGTCATCGCTGAACGCGGCCGACAACACGGCACCGGGCTGGGCACCTTCCGCCCGGCCGCGTCGGCACGGAACTTGGCGCGGATACCGCTCACGGCCTGCTCGGCAGCGAGCCGGGACGCGGATGGAGTCCAGGCAATCTGCTGACCGGCCCGGTCGGTGGCGACGGGGCCTTCGCCCTTCAAGGCGATACCGGTCGGTGGTATCTATAGCCGCAACGATGCCCGGTGCTCTACTCACCACGCCCGGCAGGTACGTCGCGCCGGAAGCCGGTTCTGGCGATCCGGAGAAGCAGGGTCGCCGCAATGGCCTGGAGGCCGAGGGACACGACGGTGGCGTGGCCGATCGGATAGATGGAGGGAAGCAGTATTCCGGCCCCGACCACGACTGTCAGAAAAGGAATCCAGAGGCGATCGCGGGCCCCTTTGAGCTGCCATATCGCCGCGCCTGCGAAAACTGTTTCCACTACGGCCAACGCGATTTGCAGGTAAGTCAATGGACATCCTGTCGTCGGGTAATTGGGATTGATGACTGCGCGGAGGGGAGCGGGAGAACCGCGATCGCTCCCCTCCGCTTAACCGAGACCCCGGGTCAGGTGATGCTAGTTGTAGTACTCGAAGTAGTCCCAGGGCCCGGTCTTGGTGAAGTCACCCCAGAAATTGACCCAGATGGTGATCCTGGGCTGTTCTGCGTACAGGTCCCAGTTTCCTGTCTTCCACTGAAGGCGCCCGTGATAGTAGGGGTAGTAGGAGCTGAAGTGATAGCGGTACCGCCACCACGATCCCTCAACGTAGCAGCCCACCATGAAGATTCCTTCGAGGGCTTGGTCGGCGGGCCTGGGGACTCAACCCTCGTATGTGAATTCGTCGTGCGAGCTGGTAGGCGACGTGGCCACGCCGATCGTCACGGTGACGTCCACGGTCGTGCTCGTGGGCTTGCCCGACGGGGGTGCTTTGGCGACGATCTTGTCCGGTGAGTCGAACTGGACGGATGGCGAGATGTTCTTCCCGAAATGCACGGCCGCCCCCGGGGTGAAGCCCGAGCCGCTGATGGTGACCAGGTTGCCGGCCCTCCCGCTGCGCGGGCTGACCGCGCTGACCACTACGGGTGCCGGTCCGTCGTAGGCGAACTGCGCTAGCGGAACGGCGGGTGACGTGCCGAGGTTGGTGGTGACGCGGACATCGACGATGCCGGTTCCGTCGGGAACGGTCGCGATGATCTCCTCACCGGACGCATCGAGGTCGAACTTGACGCATGGGATCGGGCCGAAGTCGACGTGGCTGTCCTCGGTGAACCCGCTGCCGGTGATGGTGACTAGCGTAGGGCCCCTTCCGGCGGTGGGATTCACCTTGGTCACCATTGGCCCGGCGGGGACGTCGGGTGCGCCCAGCAGGGTCAGGTACGTGGAGTTGGCGTGCTGGTACGCGACTTGGCCCAGGAAGTCTGCGGTGGTCTCGTTGACGAGCGTCTTGTCGTGCTTCGAGTAGTCCGCGTTGAGCGGCTTTTCGGTGCCGGGCTGGACGTAGACGTTGTCCTTGCGGACCCCGATGATCACATCCAGCAGGCCCTGCACCTCTAGGTTGGCCTTCGGTCCCGGGAGTGGTCCCTGGTCCGAGTGCCAATACCAGTTGTCCCTGGCCTTTTCCAGATCGGACTCGACCCAGGCCTGCGGGACCAGGTCGTAGGCGTTGAAGTAGCGCTCGTTCAGGCTCCACGGTCGGGAGTCGACGTAGTCGGCAAAGGTCTGCAGGCCGGCGGTGGGGGCGGCGAAGGTGACGAGTGCGAACTTCGGATTGTTCGGAAACGGGGGCTGGGCTTGGAGGTACGTGGCCAGCGTGGTGGCGATGCAGCCGCCGAGGCTGTGGCCGGTCACGTAGACCGTCGGCTGGGGCTTTGCGGACCCCAGGAGGGTCTTGAGTGCCTGTGTGAGGGTCGGGCCACTAGGGGGGCGCGCGGTGGCGACCTGAGTGAACGCGGCCATGGCGCCGGCCGAGACTGCGACGTCCTTCGATCCGCCGGCGGTGAATGGCACCACCGTGCCGACGTCGAGGTCCTCCATCATGTCGGTCGGATTGTCGATCGTGCCGCGGACGGCCACGGCGATCTGGCTCAAGTCGGGGTTCGCGGCGATGTACGCGAGGTTCGCGTTGTCCGGGCTGAGCGCCAGCCACATCAGCTCCCACTTGCCGCCCGTGGCGAGCGTCGGGTCCTTCAGTTGGGCTTTGATGCCGAGCGTGGCGCGCTTGTGCTGGTCTTGCAGGGTTTCACCCGACGGGCGCGGGGTCGCCGCGGTGGCGGCGATTGCGGCGAGGGTCATGGTGACCTGGGCGGGGATCGGGTCTGACTGGGTCGCGTTCGTCATAGTGCTCCTTGCGTGTCACCGGGGTCGAAGTGGGCCGCGGTGGCCGCTCCGTGTGCGCCTGTGGGATCACTGGGTCGCGGACCCGTGTCCGTGGGCCACTCCGACTGTCGCGTTGATCGTATTCGTCACGTTTCGCAGTGTTCGGCCGCCCGAGAATTCCGCGGCTCCGCAAGGCATCCGGCTCCCCGCCGTGCCGCGGGAGCGGCATATCGCGCTCCTTCGTGGGGCTCGGCCTGCTGTGGCCACGAGCTGCCGGGGAGCTGCCACTAGTCCCAGTCTGCTTCTCGAGCGCCGCCCTCGCGACCCCAGCATGCCTTCACTGCCGCCACCGCTCAGATCACTGCCTTCGAGCAGGTCATCGGCCGTATGCGACGCTGCTGGGCTTGCCCTTCCTCCCGCCCAGCGGGCAGGAATCGGAGAAGCCGGCGCCACCCCCTAGCGGGCACGATCGTGGCGCGTGCTCCCTCGGCGGGCACGGATGACCGTGCAGGGAATCCAACCCATTGGCGGATACGTGAATTCGCGTCAAGCTGGTGTTGCCGTAGCTGAATACCGGGCATTGAAGCGAGCACCTCGACAGTTGCATCGGTCATCGGAACTACCCGAGCATGCTCGCTGATCGTGCTGCCGCACCGTGATTGTTGGGCAGTCTCCGGCCCTCCTCAACCTGTACCGTGCCGCCGCCGGTCAACACCTCGGCAACGAATTCGCCTGCCTGGGCCGGTGGCGCGAAGCCGAGGAGCACCTGCGCCAAGCGCTTGCTCTCTTCGAAGCCGCCGACATCCCCGCATGGAGCGCCCCCACCCGGCTGGACCTCTCTCTCGTGCTGCACCACCTGGCCCGCTACGAGGAAGCCCGGCAAGAGTTGATTGCGGCTCGAGACGTACTTACCGCGGTAGGCCACCCGCGAGCGCTAGAGGCCCAAGAAGCGGTCGAACGGTTCGCTGCAGGCTCCTCTTGAGTTGTTGCGTCGGAAGGTGGCCTGAAGCGGCACACCCCGACGGTCGGTTGTGGCCCGCCTCTTTGTGGGGGGATCGTCGGATTCTGCTGGTGATCTCGTCGCCTGGTCGAGCCGCGGGGTCCACCTCGATGCTGGTGACGTCGGCAGAGCCGAGCCGTTCGCAGGCGAGTGCGGTGGAGTAGCCGGGCCCGGTGCCGATCTCCGCCGTCAGCGCTGGGTGGTGCCGGCGCCGCTGCGCCCGCACCACCCCCACCCACGAAATCCGCAGCTTCCGGCGGGTTCGGTGGCGGCCGCGGCTCGGTGACACGTTCTGACACCATGCCAGTTCTTGCCTCCGGAAGTCTCTTGATCACCGCTGGGTTCGTGCCTAATGTCGCGTGCACCGCTGTCGTACAAATCGAATCGGGGGAAGATGCCACGGGATTCCGATCGGCCGGCGAATTTCCATTCGGGTGAGCTGACTGCTCAGATCCGGGCCGGCCAGACAGTCGAAGCGGAACGTCTCGGACCAGTCGTCAAGCCGTTCCTCGCGGAGGGCGGACGATCACTCATAGATTCCGCATGCATTGCCGTTGCAACGACGATTGGTCCGAACGGCGCACCGGTGCTGTCGCTGCTCGCCGTCGATGCCGGGGCATTCGGCGCGCTCGGTTCGTCGGGTCTCACGATCCCGCGCGCGGCCGTCAGCTCCGAGGACGCCTTGTTCGACAACCTGCGACGAGATCGGCGGATCGGTCTCGTGTACCTCGATCCGCACACCCGTCGACGCTTCCGGGTCAACGGTGAGGTCGTGGACTCCCGCACCGACCCGCTCGAGGTGTCCATCCTCGAGGCGTTCCCCAACTGCAAGAAGTACCTGGTCCGTCAGCAGTTGACGACGTCGACGCAGGTCTCTCCGAAGGCGGCGGCCCGCGGCCGGTCGATCACCCGGGCGGACGCCGCCCTGCTGTGCCAGGCATCGCTGGTCTTCGTCGGCACCGCAAATCCGCAGGGCCAGCTCGACGCGGCGACCCGCAGCGGGGACCCGGGGTTCATCCGCGAAGTCGCACGGAACACGTTCGAGTTCCCCGACTTCGCCGGAAACGCCATGTACCAGACCATGGGCAACCTCCTGCTGGAGCCGCGGATGAGTATCGGCTTCATCGCCGGTAACGAGTTCGTCGTGTTGACCGGCTCGTCGACCACGCACTGGGAGGACGAGGCGGAACGATCGGGAGGCAACGGCCGCTTCTGGCGCTTCACGCCGCGTTCCTGGCGGCGGGTACCGCTTCCGCTGCCGGTGGAGCTCAGCGGTTACGACCGGTCCCGACACACCCCCGTCCTCGATTGACCACCTGTCCCTGACGCCCGCACCGCTGGGAGGAATCCGCGTGTCCGCAGCGCACGACCTGACCGACAAGGGTCAGCCGCCGTCGCCCGGCCGAGTCTGGGAACTCTGCGAGTTCTACATCCTCGGCTTCGACGTCTCCCGGCTGCTCTACGGGGACGACGGCCGCCCACTCGGCGAGCGGTACGCCGCGGCCCGGGTCCGCGAAGGCGTCCCCTATGACATGCGCCGCTGCCCGTACTCCGGCTCTCGGTCCGGCTACGAGATGAACGTCTCAGCGCTGCGCAGCATGCAGGCCGATTGGCCCGACGTCCTCGAGGGTGTCGCGGAGATCCGCGAGGCCTTCCACCGTCGGTACGGCCACGAGGAGCTGGACTGGCGCCGGCTGTGGGTGTTCGGCCGGGTACTCACCACGCTCCCGACCCTCTACGCGCGGCGGTCCGGCGAAGGAAGCCGCACCGTCGTCCCGCGGCGCATCGCCAGTCTGTACAAGCCGAGCCTCGGCATGGCGATGACGCCTGAGTACATCATGCTCGCAGGGGGCGACTACAAAACGGCGCCGAGTCCGGACGACTTCTTCCGGGAGACCGAGGACCGCGGGGTGTTCCTCACGCCGGACGCCGCGTGCTCCGGCCCTGTGCGTCATGTCCGGGAGTTCCTTGAGGTCTGTCTGGGGCCACGCCGCGCGCCGCGTTTCCGGTGGGTGGCGGACCTGGTCGACCTCGACGACCTCATCAGCTACAGCTGGGCGAATACCGAGCTCGAGCTCGCGAAATACCGCTTCCTGCTGGCTCTCTCCTTGTGTGATGGGCCGAACTGGCAGGAGATCTTCGATTCGCCGGCTCCGTCGTCGTTCGACAATCGCGCCCTGGACGAGCTCGCCGCCCAACTCGATGAAACCATCGCGTACCTTGGATTCTCCGAAAGAATCGTCGAACTCGGTCAACGCGACGTCACATCGTTCGCGGAATGGTGTGAGCTGTTCTCCGACCTGCTCGTGCCCGTGCTGGACATGGTCCACGATGGTTCATCGCGACCGACGCTGGACACGACGGACGTGCGTTTGATGGCCCGCCATCTCAGTCGCAGTTGGAGATCATCCGGTATCGACGCGGGACTTGAACTCGCTCGTGTACCCGTAGCGGGGCTCTGACCTTGATTCTTCCGGGCCTGACGGCGACGTTGCGAGCGGCTGACCGCCCGATATGTCCCGCGCCGCCTCGGGGCCGGCCGCCACGTGACGCTGCGAGGGCGTCTGGTTCCACGGGCCCGAGGGCGGTGCGGTTCTCTCCTCTCCGGTGTCGTCGGGGTGGTGGCCGGCTGTCAGGTGAGGGCCGGGAGCCGAGTGCCCCCGCTGCCAGGCGGTGGTGAACGCTGCTGCCAAGGGCCAGGGGCGGTCGAGGTGGAGGGTGAGCCGGGCGGGCAGGTGGTAGAACTTCGTGCGGAGTGACTCTGGCTCCGCGGTGGCGAGTCCGGGCTCGTCGTGCAGGAAGAGGAGCCCGGTCCATGCATGGAGGTCGGCGGCGATCGTGGCGGCCGGTACCCAGGCGGCGTTCATCTGCCAGGACTTCGAGGGCGGCAGCCCGAGGGCAGCCCGCTTGATCGCTTTCACCCTGTCCTCCACTGCAGCGTGATCACGGTAGAGGGTGGGCGCGACCAACCCCCTACGCCCGCCCGCACGGGGTCCGGCACCTGTTCGCCGCCTACGACTTCCCGGGAGGACCCTGCGCGGAGCTGGTCCTCATCGGTGCGGCAGCCGACCAGGGCGCCTACGACCTGGACACGATCGTCGCTGTGGGCGACCGCGACCGGGGGGTCGTTCCCCCGTGCGGTCGGTGCCGTCAGGTCCTTCTCGACTACTTCCCCGCCCTCAAGGCCATCGTTGGCGAAGGCGAAGGCGAAGGCGAAGGCGACCGCGTCCGAACCGTCCCGATCACCGACCTGCTGCGCGAAAGCTACGTCTGGGCCGACCACCAGCTCGACACTGGGTAACCACGACGCTCAGCGCGGGCCGGCACCCTCAACCGGCGACAGGGCGAACTTGGCCTGACGCGGCATTAGTATGATCGACGCATGGCCTTGATCTACTTCTGAGACAGACGCTAGGTAGGTACTCAACCCGTTTCGGTGTGCCGGTCATCATGGTTCCGGCCGACCACGGCCCAGGGGGATGCCATGACGATGCCACACACCGTGACAGCAAGTGCCGAGAGGCTCTACAGACTGCTGGTCGAGAGCGGCGGCTCGGCATCGCGCGACACCCTGCTCGGCGGGGACACGTTCACCGAAGCCGACATCGACATCCTCGTCGCCCTGCACCTGGTGAGCGTGGAGTCCGGGACGGGCGTGGTGTCGGTGCTCAACCCGCGGCTCGCGGTCACCGCTTCCGTCGCCCAGCGCGCCGCGGAGATCAGCAGGCTGCACACCGAATCGGAGCAGGTTCGCGCGGGGATCGAGGGCCTGCAGGAGGCCTACGACTCGCTGGGTGACCTCGGCGACCAAGCGCAGGCGGTCGAACGGAGCAACGACCTCCAGCTCATCCGCTCGCTGCTGAGCCACGCCGCGCAGAACTGTGTCAGTGAGGTGCTCACTGCCCAGCCCGAAGCGCTACAAGAGAGCGCCATGGCCGACAGCCGTCCGCGCGACCTGGCTCTGCTGCAGCGCGGTGTACGGATGCGGACGATCTATCCGCACACCGTTCTGTCGAGCCCGGCGGTGCAGCGCCACTTCTCGATCATGCAGGCGGCCGGGTCCGAGATCCGGACCGCCTCTGGGATCATCGAACGGGTCGTCATCTTCGACCGCGAGGTTGCCTTCCTGGCCGACCGGAGGGACCGCGGGGGCGGCGCCGTCATCATCCGCGAGCCCGCAGTCGTGGAGTACCTGTACCAGTCACTCGAGCAGACCTGGCGGCTGGCGACGCCGTTCGTCTACACCCGGGTCGGCTACGGGGAGACCATCGACGACATCAAGGCCGGCATCCTCCGGCTCATGGCGGCGGGTGCCAAGGACGAGGTGGTGGCCAGGCGCATGAACATGTCCACGCGCACCTGCCGTCGTCACATCTCCGAGATTCTCGCCGAGCTGGGAGCCGACAGTCGTTTCCAGGCCGGCATGCTCGCCGCCAGGCTCGGCTGGATCGACACGTCCTGGACCGAGGGCGCCCAGCAGGACACCGCTGTGTGACAGGTCTGCCGCGGTCCGCGCAGATCGGCGACTGCACTCTCATGCAAGATCCTCAGGAGAGAGCCGGGCCCGGCCGGACCCCGAGGTTGTGGCGGGCGAGGCTGATGCTCAGGTCCTGGACCGCGTACACCGTGTAGTAGTACATCTGCGGGACGACCGACGCGCCCAGGGTCAGGGTGAAGCCGTCCGTGAACACGCCGTCCGTCTCGATCGTGGTGGAGCGCAAGGGGGCGTGGAGGGCGTAGTCGGTGAGATAGGGAGGGGCGTAGAAGCCGTAGTGCACGGTGCCGTTCCGTGCCTGGGAGATTTCGAGCCGCACGGTCACCGACGCACCCATGTACGTGCTCACGGGTGACCTGGTGATCACGGCCGGAGCGTGAGCGGGACGGAAGTCGCCGTCGCCGCAGCGCAGGCACCCGACGACCTCGACGTCCGGGATGACGCGGCTCTTGCCCGTCCGGAGGAACTTCTGCGCGATGTCTCCGCAGGTGTCGCACGCCACCTGTTCGGGCGTCGAGCGCACCACGCTGCGATCGGCCCAGTAGTCGGGGTAGTCCATCATCGGATCGTCCGGGTCGGCCGCGATCCTTTGGGCGATGGAGCGGTCCAACGCAGCCAGATCACGCACCAACTGGGCATGGATGCGCTCCGACTCGGTGGCGGAGGTCCGGCACAGCAGCCGGGTGTACTTCTTCAGGAACTTGGCGCAGGCCGCCTTCGACGGGTGGTCGGCGGGGAGGATCCCGCTCTCCGCCCACCCCACGGCCCGGTCGAGCGCGACGGACAGGAGCCGGTCGGTCTCCTGCTGTCGCCGATCGCCGGCGCCGACGACTGCCATGGCCGCCGCGGGACCGTTCGGCTTCCACTGCACTCCGTGACGCAGGAAGACGCCGTACGGGTTGACGTCGCCGATGCTGGCGTTGAGAACGGCCGCCATGTCCTCGTCCGGGTCGTGCTGGGCGAGAAACCGCGCCGACTCCGGCATTCCGGCGTTGCTGTTCGTGACGGCGGCGACGACGGTCTGCGCGGTGCCGTCGATGGCCGCCAGCACCATCTGGTAGCGCACGGCGTAGGAGCCGGTGTCGGGGAACGGGCCGCTGTGGCAGGAGTTCAATATCAGTTCGGCCGCCACGAACTCGGAGAACCGGATGAACCTGAGCTTGTTCTCGGGGTCCGGGTAGCCGTAGCCGAATCGGGGCCGCAGTGTGACGGGGCCCTCGGGCGCGTCGACGTCGCTGACTCCGGACAGCGCCCAGTCGCCCAGGAGCAGGACCTGATCCTTTCCATGTGACTGGAACTGCAGGCGCCGCCACGGCGCCTCGGACAGGAATCCGCGGATGTCGCGGGTCTGGAAGTCCTCGTAGGACAGCACCGCTACGTCGTTCGGCGGGTCGTCCACGACGTCCTGGCTGGTGAGCAGCGCCTGCCGGGTGACGTCCGGCCTCACCCGGGCGTACTGTTTCGCGATCATCCAGCTGACGGACGCCAGGTCTCTGCCGGTCAGCACGGAGACCCCTGGGCGGGGGACGGAGTAGCCCACGAGGGGCGCCACGATCGTCGACAACAGGTTCTGGTAGAGACCGCAGATGAGCAGCGAGCGCGCAGCGGACGCCATCGCCGGGTCCGTCGTCCAGGTGCGTGCCAGCGGGCGGAGCAGGACCCGGACGGCGTCCGCCTCGGGGGTGTTCCCGAGGAGGTCCAGGCCCGTGTCGGCGGGTTCCGGAACCTGGACCGTGCCGTAGAGATCCTCTGCCCTGCCGGCCGACGCGCGCAGGTCGGGGCGGTCGGAGGCGAGGAAGGGAATTACCTTCGACTGTCCGTCAAGAAGGCGAGTGGCCGCCTGCGACAGGGCGGCGGTGGTGTCGCACGGATGGAACATCTCACTGCGCTCGATGGACGTCACGGCGCATCGCCTCTCTCGTGTTTCCGTATCTGGTTCAAAGGCGGTCTCCCTTCAAGGGAAGTCGACCTTCAAAGGAAGTCCACCTCGCTTCTGGCCGCGTCGATCTCGGCGGCGAGAGCGGACAGGACCGGGTGGGCGACCACCGTGCGGTATTCCAGGACCACCCCGAGTGCACGCTTGATCCGGCTCTGCATGCGGAAGGCGAGCAGGGAGTGGCCGCCGAGCTCGAAGAAGTCGTCGTTGCCGCCGATGCCCTCGGTGCCCAGGAGCGACTCCCACAGGTCCGCCAGGAGACGCTCGGTCTCGGTGGCGGGAGCGGTGTGGTTCCGCCGGCGTGCGTGGTGCTGGTCGAGGAGTTCCTTCAGTCGCCGCGCATCACGCTTGCCGTGGTCGTTCGCCGGGATCCCGGTCAGGGCGATGAAGTGGCCGGGCACCATGAAGTCGGGCAGTTCGGCCTCGGCGTAGGCGCGTAGTTCCTTCAGGGGGAGTGAGCCGTCGGGGACGACGAACGCCACCAGGCGGCGGTCGGAGCCCTCGCCGGAGGGCAGTACGACGGCCTCGTGCACCTGGGGGTGGCGGCGCAGCTCGCGTTCCACCTCGCCGGGCTCGACGCGGTGGCCGCGGATCTCGGTCAGGGAGTCGGCCCGGCCACGGAACTCCAGGCCGCCGTCGGCACGTTCGCGCACCATGTCGCCGGTGCGGTGCAGCCGCGCCGGGCCCGGGGCGAACGGGTCGGGCACGAAGTGCTCGTCGGTGAGGTCGGCCGCGTCGAGGTAGCCACGGGCGACACCGGGGCCGCCCACGTACAGTTCCCCGGTTTCGCCCGGGGCGACAGGACGCCGGTCGGGGTCGAGGACGTACGCGGTGACGCCGTGCAGCGGGCGGCCGACGGGAACGTCGTCGAGCTCGGCCTCGACGGCCGTCACCCGCTGCGCGGTGCAGGCGGTGGTGATCTCGGCGGAGCCGTAGAGGTGGTACAGCTCGCCCTCGAACGCCCCTGCCAGCAGGTCCTGGCAGACCGACGGCAGGAGAACGTCGCCGCCGGCCTGGAGGACGCGCAGCGAGGCGAAGGCGTCCCGGTCCTCCCGTACGACCTGGTGGACGACCGCGGTCGGGACGAGCATCGCCGTGATGCGCCGGCGCTTCAGCTCACGCTGGAAGTCCGCGGCGAGCAGTTCCGGAACCGGCGGCAGCACGGTCACCTGGGCGCCGTGCGCGAGCGTCGTCCACATGTCGAAGTGGAAGGCGCCGGACGACGGGCCGGAGATCTGGCCGACGCGATCCTCGGGAAGCAGCCGGGGCAGGTCCGGATCGGTGGCGAAGGACACGATGTTGCGGTGTTCCAGGGAGATGGCCTTCGGCGTCCCGGAGTACCCCGAGGTGAAGACGACACTCGCGGCGCCGGCGGGCGTGGCGGGGTCGTCGGCGCCGGTCCGCACCCCGGTGGTCGGCTCGCTGCGGTACGGCAGTACGTCGAGGGCGAGGGCGCTCAGGAGGTCCTGCCGTTCCGGCTCGATCACCGCGAGCTTCGCGCCGCTGTGCGTGAGCATCCGGTCCCGGTGGGCGTCGGAGTACCGGGTGTCGACGGCGACGTAGACGGCACCCGCCTTGAGTACGCCGAGGACGGCCACGAAGACATCGACGGAGCGCTCCAGGCAGAGGCCGACGCGGTCCTCGGCTGCGATGCCGTGCCCGCGCAGGGTGTCGGCGAGGGCGTCGGAGCGCCGGTCCAGTTCCACGTACGTCAGCGTCTGCTGGTCGTCGGAGACCGCCGGCCGGTCGGCGAAGCGGGCGACAGCGGCAGCGAAGAGGCCGGTCAGAGTCTCGGCGCCGGCAGCCGGTTGGGCGGATGCGGTCACGGCGATATCTCCTGGGAGGTTCGGGGGCGGGGTGGCTCGGCCGTGTCTGAATTCGGAATTCCCGATGCGGCAAGCATGGTTGGGCGTCTGGTCGCGCGACAACGCGAGAGCGCTGACAACAAGTGCGTGGGGAACATGAAGTCGCCGGGGTGGGGGATCGGCCGACCCGGCAGGCGAGTGACGGGAGTTATCATCGCGAGGTGATTGAGGACGGCGCCACTGACCAGGGCAGCGTGACCACGGTTCGGCGGGTGGGTGACACCATCAGGCGTCCCGTGAGGGAGTGGACGCCGGCGGTGCATGCGCTGTTGAAGCACTTGGAGACGGTGGGTTTCCGCACAGCGCCGCGCGCCCTGGGCATCGACGGCCAGGAGGAGGTGCTGTCGCTGCTTCACGGAGAGCCCGCCTTCAAGCCGTGGCCTCCCTGTCTGCAATCCCCGCACGGGCTGGTGGAACTCGGGCATTGGCTACGGGACTACCACCACGCCGTACGTGACTTCCGGCCGTCGCCCGGCGCTCGCTGGCAGCTGACCGAGGAGGAATGGCAGCCGGGCATGGTGATCCGGCACGGCGACCTCGGCCCGTGGAACTCCATCTGGGACGGCGACCGCCTGACCGGTTTCATCGACTGGGACTTCGCGGCACCCGGGTACGCCATCGACGACCTGGCGCAACTCGCCTGGTACGCCGTGCCGTTGCGCCCCACCGATCCCGAACGGGATCGGGGCATCACCGGCATGACGATGGTGCGTACCCGCCTCGCGACTCTCTGCTCCGCCTACGGAGCGCAGCCGCAGGCCGTGTTGGACGCCCTGGCGGGGCTTCAGGAACGCGAAGCCGAGCGCATCCGACGCCTGGGCGCGCGCGGAGTCGAACCGTGGGCCGACTTCCTGGCACGGGGCGATGCGACGGAGATGAGCGATGAGGCCCACTGGCTTCAGGAGAACCGTGGCCCGCTGCTCGGCGGGGCGTGAGAGGGATCCGCTCCTCCTTGTTCACCGGTCGGAGCTTTCGAGCGCCGCGGGGAGCACCGGCGCGACCGCGGTGGTCGGCGGTTCGGCCCACAGTTTGCGGCTCCGCCAGGACATGAGCGCCGCGAGGCCGGCGAGGACGGCCGCGAAGACGAACGCACCCCGGTAGTCGCTGTGCACGATGACGAAGCCGCCGGCCTGCGCCCCGATCGCCGTGCCGCAGATGGACGCGGACGTCATGATGGCGAAGCCGCTGTTGCGTTGCGTCTCCGGCACCGTTCGCGCCACGAGGTCGTACTCCGTCGCGATCACGGGCACCACCAGGATCGTGCCCGCCGACAGGGCCAGCACCATCGTGGTGAACGAGTTCGCGAAAGCGGGTACCACGTACGACACGGCCAGACCCGTGACACCGATGCAGTACAGCGTCTCCTTGGGCATCCGCCATGTTCTGAGGGCGTACGCGGCCCCCGCGGCCAGGCCGATGCCCCCGGAGATGGCCCACAGGGGACCGATCAGCGCCGCCGAACCGATCGACACCGCGAACGCCGGAAGCGCGACCTGCTCCACACCGCCCGCGATCGCCTCGATGACCATCCGGACGGTCAGCGCGCGAAAACCGAGCTGCCGCAGCGGGGCGAGTGCGCCATGTGATTCGGGTTCTTGACGGTCGTCCGATTCCGGCAACCGGGGGACGGAGCGCATGACCGGGAGGAACGACAGCCCGACGGCCGATCCACCCAGGAGGACAGCGCCGGCGGTCAGCGCCGACTGAGCGCCGCCGAGCAGGACGAAGCCGGAGAGCGCCAGCGGACCGAGGATCGCGAACAGTGATCCGACCATGGCCTCACCGGTGAAGATCGCGTCCCGCTCGCCGTCCTGCGCCCGATCCGTGACCATCGACCGCAGCGCGGAGCTGATCGGCGGTGTCGTCAGTCCGGCCAACAGACAGAGGACCGCGTTCAGCGGCACGAAGGACGGGGACTGGAGGGACAGCGTCCCCAGCGCCAGCAGTTGCACGATGCCGGTGAGGCGCAGAGCGAAGGGGCGACTGCGCCGGTCCGCCAGGTGGCCGAGCCAGGGAGCCGCCACCGCGACCCCGCAGTTCAGCACCGCGACGTAGAACCCGCCGAGAAGGGCGGACCGACCTGCCGCGTCGGTCCACAGCACCAGCGCGACGGAGGTCATGTACAGGGGCAGTCGACCGAGGAAGGCCAGGAGAAACGGCAGACGCACCCAGTCGACCGAGGCCAGAACCCTCAGCTGGTTACCAGTCTTCATCGTGATCCCATTCTCAGGACGTCAAGTTGTCACGGAAATCGAGGGCGAGTGCCCGGAGACTTCTCCCGAAGACGGACTGGACGACCTGCTCCGGCCACCAGTCGAGCGGCAGATCCTCAAGGTTCGTCATGGTGATCCGCTCGCCCACGGGCGCGTCCTGGACGAGGCACGCCCGTCCGCTCGGTGCGGGCAGACCGAGGGCTGCCAGGTAGGGGGCGTCGGGGCCCAGCGCGGCGCGAACGGCGTCGACCATGTGGGCCCCCTCCACGATGCAGGCGCCGTCGGGGAGTTCGCGGTAGCGGGCGAGATACCACGTGAACGCGATGAGGATGTCGTCCTCGTTCTGGAAGCCCCGCGGGTGGTCGATGTCGGGCTGGAACGGGGCGAAGATCCCGTACAGCGTCGATGTGTCGACCGAGACGGCGGACGCCGGGGGGCGGGATTTGACCTCCACCTCGCTCGGTAGGCCCAGCTCGTCCGCGAGTTCTCTCGTCGCGGTCGCCACCGCGTCCGCGACATGCGCGAACTGCTCGGCTCGGTGCGGGTACTTCAGTTGTTCCTCGGCCAGATTGATCCGGACGACCACGTCGCTCTGCTTGCCGGCCGCGACCAGCATCGGGAGCAGGACCTCCCAGACGACGCTGACCGGCAGCTGTCGGACATCACCGGAACTCTGTCCGATGCACGGCTGCGCGACGAACGCCGGGGCGGTGAGCAACTCGTCGATCCCGTCGCTGAGCGAGCCGAGGACGATCCCCGCGCCCCGGTCGCCGGGGCAGGAGCGGAGGCCCGCGTCCCGCCATATCTCCGGCGTCCCCTCGCCGACCGCCGTCATCCTGCGGCCGACCAGGCCCCATTGCCCCATCGCGTCGGTCACAGCAGGTCCAGCCCGGCGGGATCCAGGCGGTCGATTCCGGTGCCGAGGCAGAAGCTCGGCCGACCGGTGCGGGCGAGCCTCGTACCGTGGTCGCTCGGCGACGGCGAGGCCGTCCCTGTGTCCGGCTCGCCGTCCGGGACCGTCCATGCGTCCGTGCGCGTCCACAGCAGGTCCAGGTCGGCCAGGCGGTCGATGCCGACGCCCAGGCAGAAGCTCGACCGGCCGTCGTGGACGAACGTCGTACCGTGGTCGTTCAGCGACGACAGGGCCATCCCCGCGCCCGGCTCGCCGGCCGCGACCGTCCATTCGCTCTTCCGCGTCACGCCGGGCGTGAAGCCGTCGAGGGCCGACTCCCAGTCGCCCTTGACGAACCGGCCGAGGACGGCCGCGACCGCGCGCTTGATCTCCGCCATGGCCGTCGGCGCGTTCTCGGCGGACCCGCACCACACGGCCTCCCAGACCCGGTAGGCCTCAAGGCGCCCCGCACTGTCCCAACGCCGTGCCGGCTCCCGCCGGTAGGCGTAGCCGATGCCGCAGTACAGGCCGTCGGGGCGCTCGTCGAGCTCTTCCAGCAGCTCCAGACAGGCCGCGTGCTGCAGGCGACCCGTCTCCAGCGACGAGGCGACGTTCTGCGGGTGGTCCCGACCGGTTCCGGCATTGGTGAGCATCGGGTACCACACCGAGGTCGGATCGAGGGCGGCCACCGCCGCGTCGAGGTCGGCGACGAGATCCGTGATCGCCACGGCGGGTTCACCGACCAGCATGACGCTGCCGGTGCTGCCGGTGACGGCCTGCCTCGTGGCCGCTCCGACGACGACCTCGCCGAGAGAGGTGCGGGCCCGGTCGAAACCGTCGTGAGCCGCTCCGCGGCGGCCGGTCTCGTCGAGCGGGCGGTACCAGTGCTTCTCCACGCCCGCCGGGGAGTTGGCCAGATGCTGCGACAGAGTCTCGACCGTGTCGAAGCAGGCCGGCGTGAAATCGGTCCAGGCGTCGCGGGACAGCTCGTACTCCGCCGCGGTCAGGAGTTCGGCCATGATGAGTGAGTCGACGTCACCGCGCAGTGGACTCTCGGCCGAGAGCGCGAGACCCAGGTTCTTGGAGAGCCAGCGGATCACCCAGTCACGTTCGATGTACCCGTCAGTCATGATGCTTCTTCCTGTCAGGAAGCCGCGCGGACCGCGGGGCGGGCGGACCGGGCGATCGATGCGAGCAGCGTTCCGGGGTCCTGGGCCACTTCGATGTCGTCGAAGAGCGACACCTCGGCGATCTCCGGCAGTCCGCGGAGCAGGTGACTCGCGTTGGACGCCATGGGCTGCCGGGTGACCAGCTTGATGGGCTTGCGCAGCGCGGACGCCCAGCCCATCTCGACGTGTGTCCCGTCGGTACGCAGCAGGTCGTCCCCCAGCACGGGCAGCACCGGGACGAAGACGTCGCACCGGCGCATCCAGTCGAAGTCCCGGACCGAGACCTGCTGGGGGGAGAACAGTGGGGTGTCGACTCCGAATTTCTCGGCCACATGGGCCGAGAACACGGTGCCATTGGCTTCCTGGATCGCCTCGATGATGCCGTGAAGGGTACGGCGAAGCGGCGAGTAGAACCCGTCGTCCTCGATCGCGTACTGAATGGGTCCGCCGACGAAGACATTGATTCCCGTGAGATCGACGCTTACCTGGACCGGGGCAGCAGCCTGCAAGGTGTCACCTCTTGTGTGGAATGAAGGGAAAGAACGGGAGATTCGAAGCGGTACTCGATGCAAACGGTCCGCATGATTCCGGGAAGACTCGCCGGCATGCGCGAAGCACTCGAATGTGCTGCAGAAGGAAGTGCCGCTCTCCCGACGCCAATTGTCATCGGCGCTGTGGTGCCGATGACGATAGGAGCGATTCCCGAGGACTGTCAACAAGCAAAACCCTAGCCGGTCGGACAGTCGAAGAACGGCTCGGCCAGTGTCAGCAAGTCTGTCGGCCACTTGTGGCCAGTGGCCTTCCGTGGACTCATTCAGCGGGAGTGTGGAGTATCTCTACGGGCTGCCGCAAAGGCAGTCGCAATGTTTCTGCATCTCATGGGGGGATACATGACCAGTACCAGGTCGCATTTCTCGGCCCATGGAGAAGACCCCGTCGTCGCCGTCGCCGGCGTGCAGTTCGGTTGGGGCAGCGTCGGAAAGATCGCCGCTGTCATGGACGTATTGCGTGCCCGGCACGGCGACCGGCTCGGCTTTGTCGGACTGGCCTCGGCCCTCGGCCGGCCGGTGCTGGGCGCGCATCCGCTCGACGCCTGGCTGGACGTGCCGGCCGACGACGGAGAGTTCGCCGCGCTGGTCGCGACCCGTCGCATCTCGGCGGCCCTGGTGGTGCTCGATCCGGAACTCGCCTCCCGGCTCCAGTCGGTGGGGGTGCCGGTGGTGTACCTGGACAGCCTCCCGTTCCTCTGGACGGACCGCGACGAACTGCCCGTCGAGGTCGAGGCGTACTGCGCGCAGTTGTGCCCGGCACTGCCTCGGGCCTGCTGGTCGTCGCTGCGGCGCATCCGATCGCTGCACTGGGTCGGGCCGGTGGTCGGCATGGCCGGGCACGACGGGCCGACGCCGGTGCCCGGCCGCGCGGTCCTCAACCTGGGTGGTCTGGAGTCCCCGTTCCGGGACGGTGACGACAACGCCTACCTGTCGCTCGTCCTGGACAGCGCCCTCACAGCGCTGCGGGACCAGGGCTTCCGGGACGTGATCGTCACGGGCAACGTGGACCTCGACCGGCTGCCGCCGACGCCCGCGTCGACCGGGCTCTCGATCCGTGGCGGGCGGCTGCCGCGCGGTGAGTTCCTGGAAGCGCTGCGTACGGCCGAACTGGTCGTCACCTCGCCCGGGCGCACGACCCTGCTCGAGACGGCATCGCTGAACCAGCGTTGCGTGGTCCTGCCACCGCAGAACCTCAGTCAGATCGTCAACGCGGCCGACGTCGCCGGTCAGGTCGATCCCCGGATCGTGGTCGGCTGGCCGGCGGACGTGGTGGACGAAGCCGTGCTCGACACGCACAAGGCACGCGGCGAGGCGGAAGCCGTCCGCTACCTCTACGGGCGCATCGCGGCCGCCGCCCAACAGCGGTCCGAGCACCGCCCCTGGCTCACCGCCCGGCTGAACGAGGCCATCGAGGCCTCGGGCCGGCCCGGCGCCCGGATGGCGGCCTTCTCCGGACCGACCGGGGGCGACGGTGCCACCGAGGTGGCCGACGTCGTGGACCTGGTCATCGAGCGGACGCGGCTCGGGCACGCGGACGTCCGCCCCCCGGCCGCAGCAACTTTGCGTATTCACAAGCAGCTTGGCGACATGCGAGAGATGGAGGCACCTGCCCATGCGGCATCCCGATGAACTCAAGCAGGACCGGTCCCTGGCGATCAACGGCGGCACCCCCCGGTTCGACGAACTCCCCTGGGAGGACACCGGAATCGTCCCCGAGGCGGCCGACGACGTGGCCGCGCTCATCCGCACCCGGCGCACCGTCTACTGGGGCGGAGGACCGCACAGCAAGCGCCTGGAGGCGGACTTCGCGGCGCTGATCGGCCGTGAGCGCGCCTTCTTCCATCAGTCCGGGACCGCCGCGCTGCAGACCGCGCTGTTCGCCCTCGGGGTCGACGAGGGCACGCCGGTCGCGCTCAGCGACTCGGGATTCGTGGCCAGCCTCAACGCGATCTACCACCTGCGGGCCCGCCCGGTCTTCCTGCCGACCCATCCCGACACGCTGCAGTGCGTCGACGACGTGGCGGAGTGGACCGACGGAACCCCCGTGCACACGGCGCTGATCACCCATTTCTTCGGCAACGTGGCCGACGTCGAGGCCATCCGGCACTCATCGGGCGCCCAGTACCTCGTCGAGGACGGCGGCCAGGCCCACGGCGCCACACTGCGCGGCAAGCCGGTGGGCTCGTACGGCGAGATCGGCTCCTTCGCGGGCTCCACGAAGAAGCTGGTCACCGCGGGGCAGGGCGGCCTCAACGTCTACGACGACCCGGACATCGACTGGCGGATGCGCACCTACGGGCACCACGGCAAGTCCGGCAACTTCGAGGGCGTCTTCCCCGGCTACAACTTCCGCGGCGGCGAGATCGAGGCGATCCTGGCCCACGCCGCCCTGCGGCAGCTGCCCGAGCGGGTCGCCGCACGCAATGCCACGGCGGACGCCATGTTCGAGATCTTCGACGACGCCGGACTCCGCACCGCTCGGCCGGCCGTCGGCCTGGACTGCACGCCGGCCTGGTTCGACGTGGCGCTCGTCCTGGACGAGGAGTGGGCCGGCCACCGCGACTGGCTGGTGGACGCGCTGGTCGCCGAGGGCATCCCGGGCTGGCACTACCCCGCCCTGATCGGCATGCCGTGGGTCAAGCCCTGGATGACCTCGCGGGGCTGGTGGGGCGAGCGCGAGGAGCACCTCCTCGGCACCGAGCGCGCCCTGTGGGACCGGACCCTGGTGCTCGGCAGCCAGATGAGCCCTCAGGACGCCCGGAGGATCGCGGCCGCCACGGCGGAGCTGCTGAAGGGATGAGCGCAGGCGAGCTCGCCCGGGCGGCGGAGGTGTTGACGCGGTGCGGAGACCCGGACGTACACGATGTGCGCCTGCTGCACGGCGGCAACTGCGCGGTCTACATCGGCTCCGAACTCGTGCTGCGGCTGGGCCGGTCCTGGCCGCTGGACACCGCACAGGAGCTGAGCTGCTGGCAGGTGGCCCGCGGCAGTGGTGTGCCTGCGCCCGAGGAGGCGGGCAGCGGAGTGCTGGCCGACGGACGCCCCTACCTGGTGTACCGGCATGTCGCGGGGGTGCCGGTGGAGAGCCGGTCGGGCCTCGCCGCGGCGGGTGAGACGCTCGCGGCGTTGCATGCCGTGCCGGGGCACCGGTTCCCCCAGGAGACCCACAACCTGCCGCGCCGCAGGGCGCGTTACGACACCGCCCTGCGCGCATGCGGCAGCGTGGGGATCCCCGGCGGGTCCTGGGGCGACGCCCTGCTCCGACGGGCGGCCGAGGACTGGCGCACCAGTCGCGAGGTGGCCGGGCACGGCGACTTCCGCTCGCCCAACCTGGTCTCCCGGCGAGGGCGGGTCGCCCTGGTCCTCGACTGGACCGACGCCCGCGCGGCCAGCCCCGAGAGCGACCTGGGCCAGCTCGCCCCCGACCAGTTGGACCACCTCCTGCCCGGCTACCGGGCCCACGCCCCACGGCAGCCCGACCTCGACCTGGTCGCCGGTCACGTCCTCGCCCGGCACGTGGCGCTGGAGGCGGGCGGCGTCCTCCCCACCGGCACCAGTGGCCGGATCGCCGACCTGGTGAAGGACCGGCTGCACGGCGGGAGATGGGGCCGTGGCTGACCCCCGACCCGCCGTCCGATTCCCGAAAGCACCCGACCCAAGGAGAGACACGATGAGTGGCGATCGTCACCGCTACCTGTTCATCAGGATTCTGGAGGCCTGCAACGCGGACTGCTTCATGTGCGAGTTCGCGCTGTCCCGGGACAGCTACCGCTTCACCGTGGACGACTTCGCCGAGCTCCTGCCGCAGGCCGTCGACGCCAAAGTGGGCTACGTCAGGTTCACCGGCGGCGAGCCCCTGATGCACCAGCAGGTCGTGCAGCTGGTCGAGGCCGGGACCGCGGCGGGCATGAAGATGTCGCTGATCACCAACGGCTTCCGGCTGCCCCAGATGGTCGACACCCTGGCCGCTGCCGGACTCGCGCAGATCGTGGTCAGCATCGACGGCTCCTCGGGCGCGACCCACGACGTCTACCGCCGGACCCCGGGCTGCTTCGACCGAGCGCTGGACGGACTGCGCGCGGCCAGGGCCGCCGGCATCCTCACCCGGGTCAACACCGTGGCGGGGCCGCACAACTACGACCAGCTGCCCGAGCTGCAGCGGGTGCTCACCGAGGCCGGCGTGAGCCAGTGGGAGCTGTCGGCACTCAAGCTGGAGCGCACCATCACCTACCCCTCGCGCGAGGACGTGCTGCGGGTGTGCGACCCGGTCTACACCGCCGATCCGGAGCAGGTCCTGGTCCCGCTCGGCAAGCGGTTCTACGGGGACACGCCCGAGGAGCAGGACGCCTTCTTCGACCAGGGCGTCACGCCGCGGGCCTCGCTCCCGCTCTGCTACGTCACCGACGACGTGATCTATCTCGACCCCAAGCAGGGCCGCGCGTTCGGGTGCAGCTGTCTGCCGCACCGGGACGGCGACGGGCCCGGGGGAGCACCGCTGCGGGACGAGCGGGGACGCGTGTTCCTCGACAGCCCCGCGCTGCGCAAGCACGCCGAGCTGTTCCGGACCGAAGGACCCCGCGTGTGCAACGGCTGCTCGACCACGGCCGCGGGCTACAGCGACGACATGGCCCGGCTCGGAGCCGTCCCGGCCTGGCACTACTGACCCCCACCGGTGTGCTCACCCGGGCGGCGTTCCCCTGCTCGCCTCCCCGAGCGCGTCATCACCCACCGAGGAGCATGCCTTGAGCACATCCGACGACGGGCCCTCGCTCGTCCTCCACGCACGCCCCGACGACCTGCACGCCGCAGCCGACCTGGAGTTCGTGGCGGCCCACCTGGCCGAGTTCCGTCGGGCTGGCGCGGACGACTCCGCGACGGCCGCCCTGGTCGTGGGAGATCCGGACCGGTGCGCCGAACTGATGGCGGCCGGCCTGCCCACCGTCTATCTGCACCCCGCCGGAGCCGCCCCCGGAGACCCGGGCACGGCCGATGTCCACGCGACCATCGTGAGCTGGCAGGTGCCGGATTGGCTGACCCCGTCGTGCGGCCGGGACCGGCAGTTCGCCCGGTCCGACATCCGGGTGTCCAACGTGGCTCCGCCGAGGCGGGTCCGGTCGGCCGGCGGAGGCGGCCCGGCCGTCCAGCTGACCTGCGGCTGCCCGAAGCCGGAACAGACCGAGGCGGCCCTGCGCTCCGCGCTGCGTGACTGGGACCCGGCCACGGGGCCGATTCCGGTCCTGACCGACCTGGCCGCGGCGGACTGGGACCGGTTGGCGAGCCGACTGGGCGAGTTCGCCTTCGCGCGGATCGGCCTCGCCGACTGGCCCCGCGCCCTGCGCCGGACCGACCTGCTGGTGGCCGAACCGACCCTGCTGGCGACGACCTTCGCCCAGTCCGCGAACCTGCCGCTGCGGCTGCTCCCCGCCACCGGCATCCGGCAGTCGCGCGTCCGGGAGGCCCTCGGCGTCCTGGCCGGCGGAGCCGGTGACCGTACGGACCTGACCGTGACACCGGACGTCTGGCCCGTGGACACCGGCCGGGCGGGATCTCTCGGCGGCGCGACGCAGCTCGCCCGTCAGATCCGGCAACTGTGTCTCGCACCGGTCTGATCCCGCACCGTTCCACCTGCTTCGGCCGTCCGACCGAAGCTGTTGAACCGTCCAAGGAGCACCATGTCTGGCACCGCCCTGTCCGTGAGCGCCGCTGACCTCACCCAGCACGAGATCCGGGCCCTGGGCTCGGAGCACAACCTGGCCGACGCCCACACCCACCAGTCCCAGTCCCCGGGCCAGCGCCGGATCGTGGCGTCGCTGCCCCAGCTCTGGTACGAGTCGGAAGCGGGCAAGCAGAGCACCATCGAACAGCGCTTCATCGACACGTTCTTCCGCTTCCGCGGCCAGCACACCGCGCTCGGCCTCGACCGGACACTGCTGACCTACGCCGCCTCCATCTCCACCGTCATCGCCGGCATGTACCTCAAGCGGCGCGGCGCGCGCCTGTCGCTGATCGAACCGTGCTTCGACAATCTGCGCGATCTGCTGGTCAACCTCGACATCGAGCTGGTGTCGCTGCCGGAGCAGGTGCTGTCGTCCGCGGACACCGTCTACGACCAGCTGGCGCAGCAGCCCCGCACCGAGGTCGTCTTCCTCGTCGATCCCAACAACCCCACCGGTCACAGCCTGCTGACCGGCGGCCGGCGGATCTTTGAGGAAGTGGTCCGGTTCTGCCGGGAGAACGACCGCCTGCTGGTCCTCGACCTCTGCTTCGCCGCGTTCGCGCTCGGCTCCCCCGGCGGGCCGATCGACGTCTACGAGATCCTGGAGGCGTCCGGCGTCAGCTACATCGCCATGGAGGACACCGGCAAGACCTGGCCGGTGCAGGACGCCAAGTGCTCCCTGATCACGGCGAGCGCCGACATCTATCCGGAGCTGTACAACATTCACACCAGCGTGCTGCTGAACGTCTCCCCGTTCACCCTCAATGTGCTCACCCAGTACATCGAGGACTCCGTGGCGGACGGGTTCGCGTCCGTGTCCGACGTGCTGTCGACGAACCGGGCGCTGGCCCGGGAACTCACCCGGGGCACGGTGCTGCACCACCAGGAACCCGCCGTCCCGGTCAGCGTCGCCTGGTTCAAGCTGGCCGACGGCGCCCCCGACGCGACCGAACTGCAGCAGGAACTGGCCGACGCCGGTGTCCATGTGCTGCCGGGCACCTTCTTCTTCTGGAGCCGTCCGGAGCTGGGCGAGCGGTGGATCCGCGTGGCGCTCGCCCGTGACCCGGAGGAGTTCGCCGCCTCCATGCGCCGACTGCGCGAGGTGGTGCTGCGCCATGGGTGAGTGGCGTCCCGGCGGGGTCATGGCTCCGCTCATCACGCCGTTCGACGCCGATGGCCGGGTTTCCCCGGCATGTGTGCGGGCCCAGGTGGCCCGGGTCCGCCCGCACGTCCGGGCCGTGGTGCCCACCATCAGCTGCGGCGAGGGCTGGCGGCTGGATCCGGAGAGCTGGCGCACCGTCAACCTCGCGGCCCTGGAGGCGGCCGACGGTCTGCCGGTGCTCACCGGCATCCAGTGCGCCGACCCGGACGAAGTGATCGCCCGGGGCCGCTGGGCGGCTCGGCACGGTGCCGCGGGAGTCTTCGTGGGACCGCCCTGGTCGGCCGGCCGCGGCCGGCGGGAGGTGTACCGGGCGTACGCGCGGATCGCGGCGTCCCTCGACATCCCCGTCCATGTCTACAACGAGAGCGTGGTCAGCGGCGTCGAGCTGGACCTGGGGACCCTGGTCGCGGTGTGTTCGCTGCCCGACGTCGCAGGCGTGAAGGAGTCCAGCCGAGCCCCCGAGGTGACGCGGTCGCTGGTGCACGCGGTCGGGGACGTCGATGTGTACCAGGGCTGGGAGGACCTCCTGACCGCCACGCCCGGGGTCGCCGGGCTGATCGGACCGCTGGCCCTGATCGAGCCGGAACTCTGCGGCCGGTTCGCCGCCCGCCCGACCCCCGCGCTCCAGGACACGGTCACCGACATCTGCCGCGGACTCGGCCTGTTCGATCCGGACTATGTCGCCCGGACCAAGCAAGCCCTCGTACGCCAAGGGGTGTTGCGGACGGCAGCCCTGGCGGAATCGCGCTGAGCGGCGGTCGGCCGTCGGTAGCTTCAAGTTCCGTGCGCACTTGTGGCCAGTACCCGTGTGTTGCGGTGCAGTTGGGCGCTGAGTGATTCTTGAGGTGTTCGGGAAATACCTCGTCCGCTGAACCGGTCAGTGCCTTGAGCGTGATATCCGCACTCCGTTCCAGAGGATGAGCTCGGATAAATCAGAGAGCTTTTCCTAGGGGGAATCACTCATGCCCGCGAAGTTTTCGACTGCTCTTGTCGCCGCGCTTCTCGCCGTTTCCGCGGTGGTCGTATCCGCGTCGGGGAGCAGTCACCCCGCCCCCGTGCGTGTCGATGCCTCGGCGGCCGCCGAGGCCGTCATGTCGCCGACCGACACCGGCTGGCAGTAAGCGACGAGGGCGGGCGGCCGGCCGTTTCGGGCCGACGCCGGCACCCGAGCACAGGAGAGGAACACCGTGGACGGTTCTGGAGGGGACGTGCCCGGGAGCGGACTCCCGCGGCGGCCGTTTTCGTCGGCGGCCCGGCCACTCATGGAATTCATCGCCGCCCGCTCGGTCGACGGCCTCTCGTCGGCGGCCCGCAGCATCGAGGCCCGCGACTTCCACCTGGTGGTCCACACCGTCCGAAGAACGGTCCGGCTGATCGACTTCGCCGGCTCGGTGGCGGCACTCGGCCGGGAGTTCCCGGGCGGCCGGGAGCACCCGGCCGTGGACGGGTGCCGGACACCCGAGGACAGCGGCCCGGCGAAGGTGGTCAGCATCGTGGGCGGGAACAGACGGGCCGTCGGTACGGCCGGTCCGGGGCCACGGTGGCCGTGCCCGTCGATCGGCCGCGAAACCGAACTGCTCGGGCGGCTCCGGCAGGTGGCGGCGGAACTCTGGGATGCCTTCGCCGGCGCGGTCGAGTCGGTCGGCGCCACCGACTGGGAACGGCTCGGTCGGCTGACCGAACGCCGGGATCCCGTCGCTCCGCAGGACCGCGGCCTCGCGGAAGCCGCCGAGATCTACCGGGTGTTGGTCGAGTTGAACGCCGCCGCGCTGCGCTGGGAGCGGATCCACTGGTGCGACACGTCATCGGGGAGCGACAGCTGGTGCGCGGCGTCCGGCATCAGCCCGCTCTTCCCGGTGCTGCCGCCGGCACCCGGCATGCCGGCACCGGGGACGTACCGGGGAGCGACTAGCTGGTGAGGGCCGTGCTCTCCCGCGCTCTCCCGTCCTTGGAAGTCGGGCACCTCACAGATTGGGCTCATAGGCTGATGGAAAAGCCCCAGCTCCTCGTATTCGACTATCCCGGGCGCCGGGACACGAAGCATGTCAGCGACCTGCGGCTGGAAGACGACGGATTCGACGTTCGCTATGCGATGGGCAGTGAACTGCCGGATGAACTGTACGCCGAGTCATATGCCCGGGCGCTGGTCGGGAATTCCGGCGTCGAACCGTCGTCGGTGGCCGGAGTCATCGGGTATTGCATGGCGGGACATCTCGCTCAGGAGGCCGTGGCGCAGCTGACCGCCGTGCGGGGAACGGCGCCGCCGCTGATCCTGCTGGACAGCGGGCCGTGTTCGGCGCAGGCCGTCGAGGAGGAGTGCCGTACCGCGTTCGCCGCGTTCGGCGGCGACGAGGCCGTCGCGATCCTCGACGCCGCTTCGGACGGCCTGCTCTTCTCCGCCGCCGCACTGCGCGACGACCCGCGCCGGACCATCGAGGAAGTCCGGACGATCCTGCGGAAGTTCGCGATGGACACGATGGCCGACGACGGGGCGAGCATCGAGGAGATCCAGGACTCGGCCGAGCTGTTCATCGAGCACTACGTCGGCTGGATCACCCATCTCGTCGCCGCTCACAACAACACCGCTCCCCGGTGGAACGGCGACGTGCTCCACATCGTGTCCCGTGACCATCCGTTCCGGGGCGACTGGCCGGGCGCCGCCACGACGACGTCGGTCGTCGTCGACAGCGTGGGGAACGATCCGGTCAGCGAGGCCGCCACACGGGACTCCGTCCTTTCCCGTCTCCGTCGAACCAGTTCCCTGGGGACGGCGTGACGACGGGGAATCCCTGGCTGCCGTTCGGCACCCGTCCGGAGGCCGGCATCAGACTTCTGTGCCTGCCGCACGCGGGTGCCGGTGCCACCACGTACAGGAGTTGGGGACAGGGTCTTCCGCCCGACATCGCGGCCTGCCCGGTCCAGCCTCCCGGCCGTGAGCGACGCCGCGGGGAGGAGCCGTTCGCGAGCGTGGAGCCGCTGGCCAAGGAGCTGGCGGGGGTGATCGCCGACTCGGTGCGGGCGCCGTACGCCCTCTTCGGGCACAGCACGGGTGCGCTGTGCGCCTTCGAGACGGTGCGCGAACTGCGACGGATCGACGGTCCGCTGCCCGTCCATCTGTTCGTGTCCGGGCGATGCGCCCCGCAGACGCCCCTCGTCAGGCACGACCTGGCGGGCATGGACCCGGCCGAGTTGGCCGACCTGCTGCGCCGGCTCGGCGGCACACCCGAGGAAGTCCTCGCCGAGCCGGATCTGCTCGCTCTGCTCCAGCCCCTGCTGGCCGCCGACTTCTCCGTCAACGAAGGCTACGCGCACGCGGTGGAACCGCCCTTGGACCTTCCGGTCACCGCTTTCGCCGGGATCGACGACCGGGGCGCGGACGTGTCCGCGACGGAGCCGTGGGCGGTGCACACCGCGCGGGAATTCGTGCTGCACGCGTTGCCCGGCGGACATTTCGCGATCTTCGAGTCCGCCGCGGCCGTGCACTCCGGCATCGCCGAGGCACTCGCCCCGTACCGGGGAAACTGACCGACCATACACGGCGACCGCCGGTATGCCGCATATCGCATTTCGGACACAGTGAGGAGTATGCCCATGACGGCCGGGCGCGAGGATTTCGTGGAGGCTACCTACGAGGCTCCACGGGACGAGCTGGAAGAGCAGGTGGCGGCCATCGTGGCCGAGGTGCTCGACGTGGACCGAGTGGGCCGCGACGACAGCTTCTACGACTTCGGCGGAACATCGCTGCAGGCGATCCGCATCTGCACCCGGATCGAACGCGGCCTCGGCATGAAGGCGCTGCCGCTCTGGTTCTTCTCCAACGACGTCCTGCACGAGTTCGTCGAGGAACTGCGGACCAAGGCGGAGAAGGCGCATGGCTGAGCCGGGCGGCGCCGCGCCGCTGATCCACGCCTCGTTCTCCCGCCACGCGGCCGACCGGTCGGACGCTCCCGCGCTGATCCTCGACGGTTTCGCCATCAGCTACGGGGTCCTCGACGCGGCCTCGGACGCCTACGCCGCGCTGCTGGCCGCCCAGGGGGCGGGCCCCGGACAGATCGTCCCGCTCGTCCTGCCCCGCTCTCCTCAGCTGGTCGCCCTGGAGCTCGCGGTGCTCAAGTGCGGAGCGGCCTACGCGAACGTCGACCCGGACTGGCCGGCCGACCGCCGGGCGGCGATCTTCGCGCAGACGTCACCGAAGGTCGTCGTCACCGGACCCGCCACGGCGGTCGAGGCCGACGCCGAGGTCCTCCGCGTGGAGTCCGAGGACCTCACCGAGCCCGCGGCCAGGGCCTCCGCCTTCACCCCCGCTCACGTCACCGCGGCCGATCCCGCGACGGTGTTCTTCACGTCGGGCACCACCGGCCGTCCCAAGGGCGTCGTCGTCCCGCACCGTGCCGTCACCCGGCTCTTCGGACCTCACGGCCTCGCGGGTTTCGGGCCGGGACACGTCACACCGCAGGCGGCGGCCATCGCGTGGGACATGTACGCGTTCGAGCTGTGGGGCCAGCTGAGCACCGGTGGATGCGCGGCTCTCGTTCCGCAGGGGCACCTGCTGCCGAACACGCTTCGGGAGCTGATCCACACCGTCGGCGTGGACACGGTGTGGCTGACGACCTCGCTCTTCAACCTCTTCGTCGACGAGGACGTCGACTGCTTCACCGGGGTCCGGCAGATGCTCATCGGCGGCGAGAAGCTGTCCCCCGGACACGTGCGGACCTTCCTCGAACACCACCCGTCGATACCGCTGCGCAACGGGTACGGGCCCGTCGAGAACTGCATGCTCACCACGACACATCTCATCCGTCCGCAGGACTGCGACATCGCCGAGGGCATCCCGGTGGGCAGCGTCGTGCCCGGCACGGCCGTGCTGATCCTCTCGCCGACGGACACGCCGTGTGCCGCCGGCGAGACGGGCGAGGTGTGCGTCGCGGGCACCGGTCTCGCCGTCCACTACCTGGACGAGCCGGAGATGACGGCGCAGAAGTTCCCCACGGTGGAGATCGACGGTTCACCGGTACGCATCTATCGCACCGGTGACTTCGGCCTGATCGACGACGAGGGCGTGCTGCAGTTCCGCGGCCGACGCGACCGCCAGGTGAAGATCAGCGGATACCGCATCGAGCTGGCCGAGATCGAGAACGCCGCCCGGGGGATCGAGGGCGTGCGCGAGTGCATCGTGGTGCCGCTCAGCGCGCCGGACGGTCAGGTGACCGCACTGGCACTGTGCTACGTGGCGCAGCCGGCGGACGGTTCCGGGGGCGCCGACGGCCTCCTGGGCGAGCGAGAGGTGCGGGGGGCGCTGTCCCTCCTCCTGCCCGACTATCTGGTGCCGCGGGTGATCCGCAGGCTGGACCGCTTCCCCGTGACGGCGAACGGCAAGGCCGATCAGGCCGAGTTGCGGCGGCTGGCGGCGGGTTCTCGGCGCGGTCGGCCTTGAACGGCGGGGAGGGGCGGACGCGGTCCGGTCCGGGCGTCTACCCGATGACGGTCGAACAGCAGGCGATCTGGCTGGACGACCATCTGCGGGACGGCGATTCCCGGTACATCGAATCCTGGGTCCACCGGTTCGAGGGCGACCTCGACCGGGGCGCCGCGCACTGGGCGCTGGAGCGGATCGTGGCCCGCCACGAGGCGCTGCGCAGCCGGTTCGTCCTGGACGACGACAGCCTGGTGCAGCGGGTGCTCCCCGAGGAGCGCGGGCTGGAGCTGGAGACCGTGTCCTGCGCAGCCGCGTCCCTCGACGACACCTTGAAGGAACTGGTGCGTCGTCCGATGGACCTGGCCGAGAGCCCCATCAGGGCCACGTTGGTCGAGGTGGCGCCGCAGGCGACGGTGCTCGTCGTCCAGCTGCACCATCTGGTCGTCGACGACTGGGCGCTGCAAACCTTGGAACGGGAATTCGAGGAGCACTACCGGGCCTACGTCGAGCGGCGCCCCGCGGCGGTCGCTCCCGTGGAACTGCAGCCGGGCGCCCACGCGTTGGCCGAGCGGTCGAACCGGAACGACCCGTCCGTACGGGCCTATTGGCGGGAGAACCTGCGCGAGCTGTCCCCGGAGGCGACCAGCACCCTCGCCGTCGACGACACCGGGGCACCGGCAGGCGCGGGCGGCGAGCACTCGGACCGCGGGGAGCGCGTCACCTTCGCCGTCGACGCGGCGGCGGCTCAGCGCGTACGAGCCGTGTGCCGCCGGCTTCGTGTCACGCCGTTCACCGTGTTCGCGTCCATCGTGTCCCTGCTGCTGCACTCGGCCGGGGGCGCGCGGGACGTGATCGTGGGCGCGCCTGTCTCGCACCGTGACTCCGCCGGCCACGACCAGCTGATGGCTCCGATGAGCGCTCTGCTGCCGCTGCTGGTGACGGTGGACGCCGGCGCGTCCTTCGCGAACCTGGTGGCCCACGTGCGCACCCGCGGGCACGAAGCGATCACGTACAAGGACATCCCGTACGGCGAACTGGTCGGCATGACACGACGACGCGGCGAAGCCGGCGGCCGAGGCATGGTCCGCACGGTGCTCGTGGTCGACGACGCCCAGCCGTCACGGATGCGGCTGCCCGGGCTGACGGCCCAGCGCGTCTATGTGCACTCGGGTGTCTCGAAGTTCGACCTGTGTTTCACCCTCGTGGCAGAGGGCCGGGAGTACCTCGGATTCCTGGAGTACGCGGTCGACCTCTTCCCCGCCGGTGTGGCCGAGCGGATCACGGATGGCTTCGTGGCCCTGCTCGACAGGGCCTGTGGCAACCCGGACGGAATGGTGTCGTGGCTGCTCGACGGCATCGGGGAGGGGGCACGCCGACAACGGACCGCGAAGGAATCCCGGCCGGAGCGCTCGGCGGAGGGAACGTGACTCGGCCACGCGCGGACATCCTGCCTCGCATCGACAGAAAGGACATGACGTAGTGGGGCTCTCTCGGGCGGGAAACAAGATGGCGAGGCTGTCGGGGCTGCGGCTCATCATGGAGGACATCGCCACCTCCATGGGCTCGGCCACGGGCCGGGGGTGGCTGAATCTAGGCATAGGAAACCCTGCGGACATACCGGAGGTCAGCGACACTTGGCGGCGCATGACTGCCGAGGCACTGGACGACAGCTTCGGGACGGTCAGCTGCCAGTACGGTCCGTCCCGGGGTCTGCCTACGCTCGTAGACGCGATCGTCGGCTACTTCAACAGGCATTACGGCTGGGACATCGGACCCCAGAACGTCGTGGTGGGGCCCGGCAGCCAAATGCTCTGCTTCATCGCCGCGACGCTGTTCACCGGACCTGGCGAGGTCCGTGACACACAGCTGGCGCTGCCCATGACGCCGGACTACACCGGCTACCAAGGGCTTTCCCTGGTGCCCGGAGGAATCGCCGGGGTGGAACCGGTTCTGCACCGGCTGGACGAGCGCTCGTTCCGCTATCTCTTCGACATGCCCGCCATCGAGAGGCTGACCGACGTCGGGCTGATGCTGCTGTCCACCCCGAGCAACCCGACCGGCCGATGCGCGACGCCCGACGAGATCCGCGGTCTCGTCGCCGCGGCCGAGGCCCACGACGTACCTCTGATGATCGACAACGCGTACGGCGCGCCGTTCCCCCGCATCGGCGAGGTGACGACGCCCCCGCTGCGACACCGTCGCGTCATCAACGTCTTCTCGCTCTCCAAGACCGGACTCCCGGGAGAGCGCCTCGGATTCGCCATCGCGGACGAGCGGTACATCTCCCCGATCGTCTCCTTCATGGCCAACTCCACACTCCACGCGCCACAGCTGGTCCAGGCCGCGCTGGCCCGCGCCCTGAATTCGGACGTCCTCGATTCCCTTGTGGCCCTGGAGATCGGCCCCTTCTACACCCAGCGCAGGAAGTTCGTGAAGTCGCTGCTCCTGGATCGACTTCCCGCCGATGTCGCATGGCGGCTGCACGAGGGCGACGGCGGCATGTTCTTCTGGGTCTGGGTGGACGAGGAGTGGTTCGACGACTTGGTGCTGTACGAGGCCCTGAAGGCCAGGGGCGTCTTTGTCGTACCGGGTCGGCACTTCTTCACCGATCCCGAGCACAGCCAGGGGCTGGGGCTTCATGCTCGTCAGTGCTTCCGTGTCAGCGTCACTCCCGACGCCGACACACTCACCGCCGGCGTCGAAGTAATCGCGGAAACGCTGGGCGACATGCGTGCCGGAAGCATGCGGATACGCGACAACCGCTGAACTTGACTTTTGCCCGTAGGGCGAGGTCCTGAGGAGGAGGGTGCGCAGGCACCGCTCAAACTCTTCGGCGGCCAGTGTCAGTGTCTTCAGGTCGCGGCTGAGGCCGCACGGGAGGTCGCCCTTGAAGAGCCTGTCCATCGCGGCCCGGATAGCGTCCTCGTTGCGGCCGCGGGTCTCTGCGCGTGCAATCTTGGCGCCGCCCAGCCGACCACCGGCATCCTGGC
>NZ_JBSGDB010000030.1:0-36809 GCF_053602155.1 Streptomyces sp. NPDC004561 | reverse complement strand
GTGGGAGTTGACGGACAGGTTGCCGGCGCGGACGGCCTGGGAGACGCGCAGGGCGCGGCCGAGGTCCCGTGTCCAGACGGAGCCGGAGAGACCGTCGCCGCCGCCCGGCCCGTCGCCGGCCGCCTCGACGACCTCGCCGACCAGCTGGGCACGGTCACCGAGGTCGTCACCGGCCTCGACATCGCCGACGCCACCGTCCGCACGGCCGTGCTGGAGCGGATCGCCGACGTGCTGGGCGGCGTCAACCGGGCGCGTGCCACCCTCGACGCCCGCCGCCGCGGCCTCAGGGACCACGAGGGACGCGCCGAGTTCGCCGCCGAGACGGCCCTGCTCGCCCAGGCCGTCACCGCCGCCCTCGCCGCGTCCGGCACGCCCGAGGCGTGCGACGACCAGCTCACCGCCGTCCTCGCCCGGCTGGAGGACCTCGACGGACGGTTCGCCGAGTACGACGGCTTCCTGACCGAACTCGCCGACAGGCGCACCGAGATCTACGAGGCGTTCGCCGCCCGCAAGCAGTCCCTGGCCGACGCCCGCGCCCGCCGCGCCGAACAGCTCGCCGTCTCGGCGGGGCGGGTGCTGGAGACGGTGGGCCGCCGCGCGGCGACGCTCGCCGACGCCGACGCGGTCACCACCTACTTCGCCTCCGACCCGCTGGTCGCCAAGGTCCGCCGCACCGCCGACGAACTGCGCGCCCTCGGCGACAGCGTGCGCGCCGAGGAACTCGACGGCCGGCTCAAGGCCGCCCGTCAGGAGGCGGCGCGCGCCCTGCGCGACCGTGCCGACCTGTACGCCGACGAGGGCCGCACCCTGCTGCTCGGCGGCCACCGCTTCGCCGTCAGCACCCAGCCGCTCGACCTCACCCTGGTCCCGCACGGCGACGGCCTGGCCTTCGCCGTCACCGGCACCGACTACCGCGCCCCGGTCACCGACCCGGACTTCGCCGCGACCCGCGCGTACTGGGACCGGCACCTGCCGTCGGAGTCGCCCGGGGTCTACCGCGCCGAGCACCTCGCCGCCCGTCTGCTGGCCGAGCACGGCCCGGCCGCCCTCGCCGCCGCCGACGACCTGCCCGCACTGGTCCGCCGGGCGGCGCAGGAGTCGTACGACGAGGGCTACGAGCGTGGGGTCCACGACCACGACACCACCGTGATCCTCACCGCCCTGCTGCCCCTGTACGACGGTGCCGGCACCCTGCGGTACGAGCCCGCCGCCCGGGCCGCGGCCCAGCTGTTCTGGGCCCACGGCACGACCGCCGAGGCCCGCACCGCCTGGACGCGGCGGGCGGTGTCGCTGGCCCGCGCCCGGGACGCCTTCGGGCCGTCCGCCGCGCTCGGCGAGCTGGCCGGCGAGCTGACGGCGGCGATCGGGGGCCGGCGCGCCGACGGGGAGGAGGAGCGGGCGTCTGCGGTCGTGCCCCCGGAGGAGGCGGAGGCCGCAGCCGCGTACCTCTTCGAGGAGCTGACCACCGGCGGCCCCGAGGGCTTCGTCCTGGGCGCCGCGGCCCGCACCCTGCTGGAGAAGTTCCGCCATGCCCTCGCGGGTTCGGACTACGACCGGGATCTGGAGGAGCTGTCCGGGCTGCGGGCGCGCCGGCAGGTCGTCCGGGCCTGGCTCACCGCCTACGCCGCCGCGAGCGGCAGCGACGCGGGCCCCGGCGAGCTGGCCGAGGCCGTCGCCGCCGAGCTGTGTCCCGGCCTGCCCCGCTACGACGGCGACGCCCCGCTGACCGCCACCGCCGAGGGGCTGCTCGGCGCCCACCCCCGGGTGACCGGCGGCCGTCTGGAGCTGCGGCTGGACGAGTTCCTGGCCCGCACGGCCCGGTACGCGGCGCACGAGGTGCCCGCCTTCCGCGCCTACCAGCGCCGCCGCGGCGCCCTGCTGGCCGCCGAGCGCGACCGGCTCCGCCTGGACGACCACCGGCCCCGGGTGATGCCGGCGTTCGTGCGGGGCCGGCTCGTGGACGAGGTGTACCTGCCGCTGGTCGGCGACAGCCTCGCCCGCCAGCTCGGCACCACCGGCGAGAGCAGGCGCACCGACACCGGCGGGCTGCTCCTGCTGGTCTCCCCGCCCGGCTACGGCAAGTCGACACTCATGGAGTACGTCGCCGACCGGCTCGGGCTGATGCTGGTCAAGGTCAGCGGCCCGGCGCTCGGCCACGCCGTCACCTCGCTGGACCCGGCCGACGCCCCGGACGCGACCGCCCGCCGCGAGATCGAGAAGATCAATTTCGCGCTGGCGGCCGGCAACAACACCCTGCTGTACCTGGACGACATCCAGCACACCTCGCCCGAACTGCTGCAGAAGTTCATCCCGTTGTGCGACGCCACCCGGCGGGTGGACGGGGTGTGGGACGGCGAGCCGCGCACCTACGACCTGCGCGGCAAGCGGTTCGCCGTGTGCATGGCCGGCAACCCGTACACCGAGTCCGGGGAGCGGTTCCGCATCCCCGACATGCTCGCGAACCGGGCCGACGTGTGGAACCTCGGCGACGTCCTCACCGGCAAGGAGGACGTCTTCGCGCTCAGCTTCGTGGAGAACGCCCTCACCGCCAACCCGGTGCTCGCCCCGCTCGCCGCCCGCGACCGGGCCGACCTGGACCTGCTGGTCCGGCTGGCCGCCGCCGACCCCACGGCCCGCGCCGACCGGCTGGCGCACGCGCTGCCGCCGGCCGAACTGGAGCGCGTGGTGGGCCTGTTGCGGCATCTCCTGGCCGTCCGCGACACGGTCCTCACCGTCAACGCGGCCTACATCGCCTCCGCCGCCCAGTCGGAGGCCGCGCGCACCGAGCCCCCGTTCCGGCTGCAGGGCTCCTACCGCGACATGAACAAGATCGCCCAGCGGCTGCGGCCGGTCATGAACGACACCGAACGCGAGGCCGTCGTCCACGACCACTACACCGCCGAGGCCCAGACCCTCACCACGGGCGCCGAGGCCAACCTCCTCAAACTGGCCGAGCTGCGCGGCGCCCTGACCGCCGTACAGGCCGGCCGCTGGGCCGAGGTGAAGGCCGCCCACGTCCGCGCCCGCACCCTCGGCGGCCCCGAGGAGGACCCCCTGACCCGCGCGGTGGCCGCCCTGGGACTGCTCGCGGACCGGGTCGCGGCGGTGGAGTCCGCCATCACCCGGACCCGCGCCGGCGGCCAGGAGCCCACAAGTCTTTGATCTTCGTTGACCGCGCGGGCCGCAGGCCTTCGCGCGCGGCCCGGTTTCAGCCCCTCCCTGGGGCTGAAACCGGGTTGAAGCCGTTCTGAACCGCCGCGGCCGCATGCTCCGGGACATGACGCCGACGAAGAACGAACTCGCGATCGCGGCCACCGGGCTGCGGAAGTCCTTCGGGGACAGGACCGTCCTCGACGGCATCGACATTCACGTGCCGGCCGGCACGGTCTTCTCCCTCCTCGGGCCGAACGGCGCGGGCAAGACCACGGCGGTCAACATCCTGACCACCCTCATCTCCGCCGACGCCGGGCGGGCCAGGGTCGGCGGGCACGACCTCGCCACCGAGGCCCAGGCGGTGCGCGCCGCGATCGGCGTCACCGGCCAGTTCTCCGCGGTGGACGGGCTGATCACCGGCGAGGAGAACATGCTCCTCATGGCGGATCTGCACCACTTCCCCAAGCGCGAGGGACGGCAGGTCACCGCCGACCTGCTGGAGCGCTTCGGCCTCACCGAGGCCGCGAGGAAGCCCGCCTCCACCTACTCCGGCGGCATGAAGCGCCGCCTCGACATCGCCATGACCCTGGTCGGCGAGCCGCGGATCATCTTCCTGGACGAGCCCACCACCGGCCTCGACCCGCGCTCCCGCCACACCATGTGGCAGATCATCCGCGAACTGGTCGCCGGGGGCACCACCGTCTTCCTCACCACCCAGTACCTGGACGAGGCCGACGAACTCGCCGACCGCATCGCGGTGCTGCACGGCGGCCGGCTCGTCGCCCAGGGCACCGCCGGCGAACTCAAGAGGCTCGTCCCCGGCGGGCACGTCCGGCTCCGCTTCACCGACCCGGCCGCCCACCGGAGCGCCGCCTCCGCCCTGCGCGAGGCGTCCCGGGACGACGAGTCCCTCACGCTCCAGATCCCCAGCGACGGCAGCCAGCGCGAGCTGCGCTCCATCCTCGACTGGCTGGACGCGGCCGGCATCGAGGCGGACGAACTGACCGTGCACACCCCCGACCTCGACGACGTCTTCTTCGCCCTGACCGGCGGCGCGGGCGTGCCCGACCAGACCAAGGAGAACGCCCGATGAGTGCCACCGGCCACGCCGTCCGTGACAACCTGACCATGCTCCGGCGCAACCTCCTGCACGCGCGCCGCTACCCCTCGCTCACCCTCAACCTCCTGCTCACCCCGGTCATCCTGCTGCTGCTCTTCGTGTACGTCTTCGGCGACGTGATGAGCGCCGGCATCAACGGCGGCCACGCGGACCGCGCCGAATACGTCGCCTACCTGGTCCCCGGCATCCTGTTCATGACCGTGGGCGGCACCGCGCTCGGCACCGCGGTGTCCGTGGCCACCGACATGACCGAGGGCATCATGGCCCGGTTCCGCACCATGGCCATCTCCCGTGCCTCGGTGCTGGTCGGGCACGTGGTCGGCACCGTGGTCCAGACCCTGATGGCCCTGGCGCTGGTGCTCGGCATCGGCGTCGCCGTCGGCTTCCGGCCGAACGCGACGCCGGTGGAGTGGATCGCGGCGGCCGGGCTGCTGGCGCTGGTCAGCCTCGCCCTGACCTGGATCGCGGTCGGCATGGGCCTGGCCAGCCCCAACGCCGAGGGAGCCAGCAACATCGCACTGCCGCTGATGGTGCTGCCGCTGCTGTCCAGCGCGTTCGTACCGCTCTCCGCCATGCCGGGCTGGTTCCGCTGGTTCGCCGAGTACCAGCCCTTCTCGCCCGCCATCGAGACCCTGCGCGGACTGCTGCTGGGCAGCCGGATCGGCACCGAGAACGCGGTGCTGGCCGTCGCCTGGAGCCTGGGCCTGATCGTGCTGGGTTACCTGTGGTCGAAGGCGCGGTTCACCCGCGAGCCGAAGCGGTGAGACCGGCGGCCGCGGCGGGGCCGGGCGGCCGCGGTCAGCCCGTGGCCCCCGCCGTCAGCTCGCGCAGGGCCGCGGCCCGCAGCTCCTCCCGCCCCAGGGCGGCGTACTCCGACCACGCGTCGGCGTACGCCGCCCTGTCGGCCTGTTCGGCGGCCTGCCGGGACCGGGAGGCGGACAGGCTGGGGAACTCCCGTACCACCGGCATCCGTTCCGCGAGCGCCACCAGCCGCACGGCCGCGGTGTCGCCCCCGGCCAGCCCGGCGAGGCCGAGCGCCAGCAGGACCGTCCCGTACACCGGCAGCTCCACCGGCGCGCCGATGCCCGGCCCGCCGGTCAGCAGCCCGGTCAGCCGCTCCCGCAGCTCGCCCGCCAGGACGGCGACCGGCTCCAGCCGGCCGGCGCGGGCGTGCGCGGCCAGCGCGGCCGACTGCACCTGCAGCACCCACGGGTCCACGAACGGATCGTCGGTGTTCAGCTCGCCGACCGCCCTGACCTGTTCCGCAGCGCGGCGCCACAGCCCGAGCCCGACCTCGGTCAGCCCGCGGGCCAGCGCGATCTCCGCGCGGGCCGGCAGATCGGGGGTGAAGAACCGGGCGGACTCCGGCTGCTGGTCCAGGGCGGCCAGACCCAGCCAGTACTCGGCCTCGTCGATCTCGCCCTTGTGCAGACAGGCCAGCACCAGCCCCCAGCGGATGCCGACCGAGTCCGACCAGTCGCCGAACGCGTCCAGCGCGCTCAGCGCGGCACGCAGATGCTCGTACGCCTCCGCGCCCCGCTCGGACTGCAGGCACAGCTCGCTGACCCGGCCGTGGCTGAGCAGATGCATGGCCGGGTTGTCCAGCGGGGCGAGCGCGTCGAGCATCCGGCGGGCGCTCTCCAGCGCCCGCCCGGTGTCGTGGCCGGCCTCCCAGACATAGCTGGCGACGCCCGCGGCGATGCCCGCCAGCATCGGTTCGTCGGCCTCGCACAGCTCCTGGAGCCGGGCGAACTCCGGCGGCCGCATCTCCGGTACGGCGCACAGCACGGCGGACAGCGCCCGCAGCAGCGTGTCCGGCGGGGCGGGCGGCAGGCGGCGCAGGGTCACCAACTGGCGTACGGCGTACGGTCCGTGTCCCATGAAGAGGCTCGCGGCGCAGACGGCCGCCGCGCTGCGCGCCGGCTCGACGTCCTCGGGTCCGGGCCGGAAGTGGGACAGCGGGCCGCCGGTGTCGGCGCAGAGCCCGGTGAGCCGGCCATAGTTGGACTCGGTGGCCCACAGCGAGGCCAGCACGGCGGTGACGGCCGCCGTCGTGGGCCCGTCGCCGCGGGCCAGCGCGTGGCGCAGGGCGAGGACGAGGTTGTCCTGCTCGGCCCGGATGCGCGTCCAGGCGGGCAGGGGATCGCCGCTGAACATCACGTCGTGGTGGGCGCGGCCCAGCTCCAGCGCCCAGGCGAGGAACCGGCCGGTCACCGCCTCCTCCTCGCCGGCCGCCGCCCGCTGCGCCGCACCGAACTCGCGCAGCGTCTCCAGCATCCGGAAGCGCACCCCGGCCGAGCCGTCCTCCACCTTGACCAGGGACTGCCCGGCCAGCTGCTCCAGCAGGGCCAGCGTGTCCCCGGCGCCGCCGAGCACGTACTCGGCCGCGTCCTCGGCGAAGCCGCCGGGGAACACCGAGAGCGCGCGCAGCGCCGCCCGGCCGTCCGGCTCCAGGAGGTTCCAGCTCCACTCGACCACGGCCCGGAGCGTGCGGTGCCGCTCGGGGGCGTCGCGGGCGCCGCCGCGCAGCAGCGCGAAGCGGTCGCGCAGCCGGCGGGATATGTCGGCCACGGACAGCACCCGCACCCGGGCCGCGGCCAGCTCCACGGCGAGCGGCAGCCCGTCGAGGTGCCGGCAGATCTCCGCCACCAGGCCGGCGGGCAGGTCCACACCGGGCCGGGCCGCCCGCGCCCGCTGCTCGAACAGCTCCACGGAGGTGGCCGCGGACAGCTCGGGCAGCAGGTACACGGACTCCGAGGACAGCCCCAGCGGAGCCCGGCTGGTGGCCAGGACCCGCAGCTCCTTCGACCGGGACACCAGGGCCTGTACGAGCCCGGCGGCGCCGGAGACGACCTGTTCGCAGTTGTCCAGCACCAGCAGCGCGGGCCCGGGACCGAGCGCGGCGACGATGCCGCGCACGGCGTCGGTGGGGCCGGCGAGCTGCCGTGCCTCGCCGGTGCCGACGGCCGAGGCCACCTCGCCGGCCACGTCGTCGTCGGAGGTGACGCCGGCCAGCGGGACGAAGTGCACCACCGGCTGCTCGGCGGCCCGGCTCACCGCGTGGGAGAGCCGGGTCTTGCCGAGGCCGCCGGGGCCGACGACGGTCACCACCCGGGCCTCGCGCAGCAGCCCGGCCACGGCGGCGACGTCGGCGTCCCGGCCGAGCAGCGGGTTCGGCTCGTGCGGCACACCGTGGCGGACCGGCGCCGCCTCCGACGTCAGCAACTCCTGGTACACGGACCGCAGTCCGGGCCCCGGATCGGCGCCGAGATCGTCGCGCAGCGCGCGCCGGTAGCCGTCGTACCGGGTCAGCGCGGCCGCCCGGCCCGCCGTGCCGGCCTCGCAGCGCAGCAGCTCCGCCAGCAGCTCCTCGTCCCGGGGGAGCTCCCGGTGCAGCTCGGTGAGCGGCGCCGCGGCCTCCTCCCGCCGCCCCAGCCGGGCGAGGGCGAGGGCCCGGGAACGCACCAGCGAGCGGTGCGCCCGGACCCGGCCGGCGCGCAGCGCCACCACCGGATCACGCAGGTCCTCCCCCGCCCCGGCGCCCACGCTCCCGTCCCACAGCGCCAGCCCGGCCTCGGCCCGGGCCAGGGCCCCCTCGTGGTCCCCGGCCCGGGCGCACCCGGCGCTCGCCGTCTCGTGGCACAGCAGGGCGGAACTGTCGACCTGTGTCTCGTCCAGCGCCAGCCGGTACCCCGTCGGCGTGCTCACGACCAGGTCGGCCCCCAGCTGCGCCCGCAGCCGCGACACCAGCACCTGCACGGCCTTGCCCGGCCGCTCCGGCAGTTCCTCCGGCCACAGCCCCTCCACCAGCCGGCCCGTGCTGCAGCCGGTGCGCAGCTCGTCCGCGAGCAGCGCCAGCAGCCCGCGCAGGCGGGGCGCGGTGATCTCCCGCCCGCGATGGGCGACTTGGGACAGCAGGGTCAACTCGGTGGTCACGTAGGCAGGTTAGCCACCGGGCGGGGCGGGCGGTCAGGCCGACGGGTGGGCGTGCTCCTCCCGCTCCGGTGAGCCGCCCATCATCCGGAGCATCGCCGGGCCGCCGGTGCGCAGGAAGCGGACGAGGAGGGCGGCGGCCAGCGCCAGGAAGACGAGGTTGAGCCAGGTCGTGTAGTTCCAGCTCACCCCTTCCTCCGGGAGCTTCGCGTCGGCCTGGTCGGGAATGAGGCCGAGGCCGCCGAAGGCGAACTCCACGACGTAGCCGGCCACCGCGATCGCGGCGAAGAAGGTGACCAGCAGGAAGGCCGCCATCCGGGCCCCGTAGTACTTCCGGTAGATGTTCAGGATCGGCAGGATCAGCAGGTCGGCGTAGATGAAGGCGATGACGCCGCCGAAGCTGATGCCGCCCTTCCACAGCACCACGGCCAGCGGCACGTTGCCGATGGAGCAGACGAACGTGGCGATGGCCACCACCGGCCCGGCCAGCGGCCCGATCAGCTTGGCCGCGAGCGGGTGCCCGGCCAGGAAGAAGGTGTGCCAGAACTCGTCCGGCACCCACGCGGCGATCGCCCCGGCGATCAGCAGCCCCGCCACCAGGTCGCGCAGGATCGCCGCCCACTCCATGACGAAGATGTGCGACACGGCCGTGAAACCGTCCCGGGACAGCAGCCGGCGGGCGAATCCGCCCTCGCCCGAGAGCGACATGTCCATCGCCGCATGCCCCTCCATCGAGCCCGCCAGCCCCCGGTCGGCCTGCTCCCGAGCCCGGCGCAGCAGCCGCTCGCGCAGGAAGACCCGGAACAGCACGGCGAGTACGACGATCATGATCGGGCCGCCGACGAACTCCGCGGCGGTGAACTGCCACCCCATCAACAGGGCCAGGATCACACCCAGTTCGATCACGAGATTGGTCGAGGCGATCTCGAAGGCCATCGCCGACGTGAAGTCCGCCCCCTTGCGGAACAGCGAGCGGGCGAGGGCGACCGCGGCGTAGGAGCAGGACGACGAGGCCGCGCCGAGCCCCGCGGACAGGGCGAGCGTGCGCGGCCGGTCGTCCCCGAGCAGCCGTACGACCGTCGCGCGGCGCACCACCGCCTGGACGACGGCGGAGAGGGTGAAGCCGAGGATCAGCGCCCAGGTGATCTCCCAGGTCATCGACCCGGCAATGGCCAGCGCGTGCCCGATCGCGTGCATGGTGCGCATCCCTTCGCCGTGGCGTACCGCCCGCCGACGACCGAGCATACCCCCCTAGGGTATTTCGTGAAGGGCTGCTGCGTCATTCACCCCGCTCGTAGTCCTCCCACGCCTGCCGCTGGATCTCCTCGGGGTCCGCGAGCAGCTCCTCCAGCGGCTGCCCCGGCCCGGGCGGGGGAGGGGGCATCGAGGTGAGGGCGTCGTACAGGTACCGGCACGCCTCGGCCTCGGTGCCGAAGCGCCGCAGGACGCGGTCCCTGGACCGTTGCCGCAGGCCGACGGCCCAGGTGTCCGCTTCGGGGCGCAGGAAGTAGTAGGCGTCCGGCTGGACGGTCACGTCGTGGACCCCGGCGATCTCGTAGAACGCCTCGGGGACGCCCGCCTCGCGCAGTCGTGCGACGAGTTCCGTGCCGTCCATCGGATCACTCCCGTCGGCCGGTTCAGGTCACCGGCAGCGCGTCCAGGAACTGCAGTCTGACGAGGTCGGCGACGGTCGGGTCCGTGACGTACTGCAGACCCAGGCCGGGCTGGCCGAACCAGGGCCGGATCGGGCCGGCGTGGACGGTGAACGGCTTGGCGACCCGGTAGAGGTGGTAGCTGAACGGGAAGTTCTGGACGTACGTGTCGAGGTTGCTCGGCGGGATCGCGCGCTTGGCGAACGGCGTGCCCGAGGGGGCGAGGAAGTTGCCGAAACCGCTGCCGAAGAGATCGACCAGCTGGCCCGCGCGGAGCGTCGCCCTGTGCTCGACCGGCATGCCGTTCCTCAGCACGAAGCCCTGGTTGTCCGGATACCACCAGCCCGACTTCCCCGTCATGGGGTCCGTCTGCCAGTAGCATCCGAGGAACCAGTTCGCGGACGTGTGGTCCGTGCGGTGATAGCCCTTCAGCATTCTGCCGAGGGCGCCGGTCTGGGGCAGGTACCGCGGCCCCAGCCGCCAGTCGCCCAGGTAGTAGCTCTGGTACGCCGTCATCGGCGCGGAGTTGCTTCCGCGGCCGCGGTGCGTGGTCGGGCAGTCGACGCTGTGGCCGGCCCGTGCGTGGTCCGCCTGGGCGGTGGCCGGGGAGATGCCGATCAGCAGGAGGAGCGATGCCAGAGCGCTCCCCACGAGGGCACGCAGTGCGCGCATCCGGTGTCCCTTCTCTTCGGACGTGTGACGGGACACAGTTCACGCCCGGCCTGTGCGGGACCGCGGAAGGCGGCCCGGCACATCACCCGATCCGATGACCCCCCGCTCCACCAACTGCGTCCGGCCGGGTCGGCCCGCGCGCGCTCGCCACTGCACCGGAGACGATGCACTGTGGGATATGTGGAATATCAAGAGAGATGGGCCGATATGTGGTCGCAGCGGCAGCGGAGTCACGCGCTGCTGCTGATCCCGATCGTGCTCATCGTGGTGATCACGATGGTGGACCAGCTGGTCCCGGCCGACATCCACCTGGGTCCGATGCTGGTCATCGCCCCCGCGATCACCGCTTCCTTCGCCGGTCCCTGGCTCACCGGGCTGATCGGATTCCTGGCCGTGGGGGCCCAGGCGTACATCGGCTGGCACTTCGGCGTGCTCCTCTCACGCAACGTGCTGGTGCAGATCCTCGCCCTGGCGGTGCTGTCGGCCTTCATCGTGTTCTTCTGCGTGATGCGCGAGCGCCACCGCCGTCAGCTGGCCCGGGTGCGCTCCGTCGCCGAGGCCACGCAGCACGTCCTGCTGTGGCCGCTGCCGGAGGAGATCGGCCCCCTGAAGATCGCCTGTCTGTACATGGCGGCCGAGGACGAGGCCCAGATCGGCGGTGATCTCTACGCCGCCACGCCCACCGACAACGGTGTGCGGGTCATGATCGGCGACGTACGGGGCAAGGGCCTGTCGGCCATCGGCGAGGCGGCCCTGCTGATCGGAGCGTTCCGCGAGGCCGCCCACCAGCACGCCGACCTGCCGAAACTGGCCACTGCCCTGGAGCAGAGCGTGGCCCGCAACCTCTCCAGCCTGGAGCCGGTGGAGGAGTCGGGGGAGCGGTTCGCCACCGCGCTGCTCGTGGAGGTTCCCGAGACGGACCACATCACCCGGATCATCAGCTGCGGGCATCCGCCGCCGCTGCTGCTGAGCCCCGGCAGCGCCGTCACGGTTCCCGTGCACCCGGCCCTCCCGCTCGGGATCAGCGGGGCGGCGGGAGGCTACGCCGTCGACGTGTGCTCCTTCCAGCCCGGGGACACCCTGCTGCTCTACACCGACGGCGTCATCGAGGCCCGAGACTCCGCCGGCGCCTTCTACCCGCTCGCGGAGCGGGTCGTCCAGTGGGCCGGCAGCGGCCCCGAGAAGCTGCTGCACTGCGTCCGGCGCGATCTCCTCTCCCACGTCGGCGGACGTCTCGACGACGACGCCGCGGTCATCGCCCTGAGCCGCGCCGCCGGTCCGCACCACGGCCGCCATCACCACGGCTCGGACGCGTAGGGGCCCCGCCGGCCGAGCAGGCGCGGGGGCGGGTGTGGGCGGCGGCGGTGATCGGACCGCAGGTGTAGAGGGCTCCGGCGGGCGGGGTGCCGAAGGCGGAACCGCCGCCGCGCCACAGCCTGAGGACCGGCCCCGCGTGGGTGGGTACGCCGCCGGCGGCGGCCGCAGGGTGGGGCGGACCAGGGCGGTGCCAGCGCCGAGGAGGCCCCGGGCCGTGGCCCGGACGGGGAAGCCGCTGCCAGGGCGATGGCGCCTGATCACCGCCGGCGCGCTGATCGGCTGCCCGAACCCCGCGCCGCGGGGCAGACGGCGGGCAGGGTGCCGATCCGGGTGACGGGCAGCAGGGGGGAAGACGCCCCCGGCGGCCGGTGGCGTACTGCCGGGCGCCCGCCGCACGCGCCGTCGCGGGGTGGTCCGGCCGATGGCGGGAATGCTGGAGTGGCGGCCGGCCGGGCCGCCCGTCCGGAAGGAGAATGCCGCGTGATCCCCGTACCCCCCGGACTCGGCGGCGGACCGGTCTATCTGGACCACAACGCCACCACGCCCGTCGATCCACGCGTGGTGGAGGCGATGCGGCCGTACCTGGCGGACCGGTTCGGCAACCCCTCCAGCGGTCACGTCCTCGGCGCCGAGCCCGCCGCCGCCCTGGTCCGCGCCCGTGGCCGGGTGGCCGGGCTGATCGGCGCGCGGGCCGGGGAGATCGTGTTCACCGGCTCCGGCTCGGAGGCCGACAATCTCGCCCTGCGCGGGGCGGTGCTGGCCGCTTCCGTCGACCGTCCGCATGTGATCACGCAGGTCACCGAGCACCCGGCGGTCCTGGAGACCTGCCGGGCGCTGGAGCGGCTGCACGGCGTGGAGGTGACCCGCCTGCCTGTCGACGGCGACGGGCTCGTCGACCCCGCCCACCTGGCCGCAGCCTTCACCGGGCGGACCGTCCTCGTCTCGGTCATGGCCGCCAACAACGAGACGGGCGCCCTCCAGCCGATCGCCGAACTCGCCCGCGTCGCCCGCGCCCACGGAGCGCTGTTCCACTGCGACGCCGCGCAGGCGGCCGGCAAGGTCCCGCTCGACGTGCGCGGGTGGGGCGTGGACCTGCTGACGGTCGTCGGGCACAAGATGTACGCGCCCAAGGGCGTGGGCGCGCTGTACGTGCGCGAGGGCGTCGCCCTCGAACCCCTCGTCTACGGGGGCGGGCAGGAGCGCGGACTGCGGGCCGGCACCGAGAACGTGGCCCTCGCCGTCGCCCTGGGCACGGCGGCCGAACTCGCCTCGCGGGAACTGGCCGCGGGCGCGCACAGGAAGGTGCGGGACCTCCGCGACCGCCTCCACGCGCGGCTGGCCGATGCGCTGCCGGGCCGCGTCCACCTCAACGGGCCGGCCGAAGCCCGCCTGCCCAACACCCTCAACATCAGCATCGACGGCATCCGCGCGCCCGAACTCCTGGCAGCCGTCCCCGAGGTGGCCTGCTCCACCGGTTCGGCCTGCCACAGCGGCGACCCGACGCCCTCACCGGTGCTGCGGGCCATGGGCCTGGACGACGACCGTGCCCTGTCGGCCCTCCGTCTCTCCCCGGGCCGCTGGACCACCGCCGAAGACGTCGACTCGGCGGCCCGTCTCCTGGCCGCCGCTGTCGGCAGCTCGTGAGGCCGCCGATCCCGCCGCATCCCTGAACCCGGAGGCCCGGCCGTTCCCGTCGGTCCGGATCGGCTTGCGCGGAGCCGAACTTGTCCAGACACCTTTTCTCCACAGACCGATCGGCCGCCGTTCCCTCGGAGGTACCGCCGGGTGCCTACTGTGACCCTGTCATGTACGCGTCCCGTCAGTCGGTCACGGGCCGGGGGCAACCCCCACTTCCACCAGGAGAGCGCATGGTCTCGCGTCGTACCGCCGCCGTCCTCACCTCCGCGGCGGCAGCCGCGCTGTTCGCCGCCGCCGGCTACCCGGCCCCCGCCGCGAGCGCGGCCACCGGCACCGGCCTGTCGGTGTTCGCCTGGAACGTCGATCTGGCCACCCCGGTCGTCGACAGCACCCAGAACGAGAAGGCGGCCCAGCGCACCCCCACCGTCGAGTCGATCGTCCGCGAGCACAGCGCGGACGTGGTGGTGCTGGACGAGGACTTCAACAACAGCTCGACCGCCGACATCACCGCCAAGCTCGCCGATCTCTACCCGTACCACACCCCGGTGGTCGGCCAGACCTGCTCCGGCGGCGGCTGGACGGGCATCAGCGGTGACTGCTCGAACTCGTGGTTCGTCATCAACGGCGGCACGCTGATCCTGTCCAAGTACCCGATCACCGCCCAGTACGCCCACGTCTTCAGCAACTCCACCTACGGCACCTGGGACTACCACGCCAACAAGGGCGCGGCGCTGGTGCAGATCGACAAGGGCGGGGTGAAGAGCTGGGTGGTCGGCACCCATCTCCAGGCCGACGAGTCCGACACCTCCACCGACACCACGCAGGCCACCCGGCTCGCCCAGCTCGGCGAGATCCGCACCTGGGTGGACGGCATCGCCGGCACCGGGGGTCCCGTGCTGATCGGCGGGGACCTGAACGTGGAGTACTACGGCGGCCGGTCGCGCGGCGACTACGCCGACGCCCAGTCCGCGGTGGGCGGTGTGCTCGGCACCCCGGCCGCCGACCCCGGCCAGACCCTGCGGACCATGGACTGCCCGGTCTCCGCCTGGTGCCAGTACATGTCCGGCGTCGAGTCCTTCCCGAAGGACTACCGGGACGACCTCGACTACATCGGCTACCTGAACGCGCCGGGCCGCCCGGCGCCGGCGGCGATGTCCGCCGTCAAGGTCGACTTCGACCCCCAGTCCGGCTGGACCGCGGGCCAGACCGACACCAACGCCCCCAGCGACCACTACCCGGTCGAGGCGACGTTCCAGCTCGGCTGACGCCCGCGCCGCGGTCCCGCCGGGACGGACTAGTCCGCCGCGCCGGCCCGGAACGCTGTTACTCACTTTCGGGTGACGGAGCGTCTCCGGCCGGGACCGGCGGCCCGGACGGCACGTTGTGCAGGCCAGTGCTGAGGCGGCGACGGCGCCTGACGAAGGGTCAATCCGCGCCTTCGGGAAATATATGGACATTGCAGGGGTCAGTCACAGGAATATGTTGAAACGGTAATGCCAGGCACATCTCTCCCACATACCGGGCGCCCGGGTTGCAGAGTGTGAGTGCGCGGCCAGCCGGCCGCCAACCGCACCACGCACCACCGCCGGCCTGCGACGTTGTGACGATCGCGGCGCCACGCGGGGTGCTCCGGACCTCTGTAGGGGGATCCTCGTGACCGTTTCCGCTTCTGTGCGTCGCATGACCGCCGTTGCCGCCGTGGCGGCCGCCGCCGTGGGTGCCGTCGCGCTGCCGGCCGCGGCCGCCGACCACCCGTCGCACCACTGGGGGCACCACGACAACGTCTACATCAGCGGCGTGCGGGCCTCCTCCGAGCGCGACGAACACTCCAACCGCGCCCTGGTCAGGGAGTGGGTGGACATCACCAACAGCTCGCGCCGCACCGTCAACCTCGACGGCTGGACCCTGTCCGACCGGGACGGCCACACCTACACCTTCCACCACTACCGCCTCTTCGGCCGGTCGACCGTCCGCGTCCACACCGGCTTCGGCTACGACACCCGCACCGACCTGTTCCAGGACCGCCGCCACTCCGTGTGGGACTACAACGACACGGCGACCCTGCGCAACGACGACGGCCGCTTCGTAGACGACGCCTCCTGGGGCCGCCGCCACCGCTGACCGGCTCGTCCCCGGCGGCCACGGCGCCTGACGGGTGGCACGGCGCTCTCTCGGGCGAGTGCCCCGCCACCCCGACGCCTTCGCCCCGCGGCACCGGTCCGCCGGCCGGCCACCCGGCCGGGCAGGCGGGACTGAACAGGCCCACGGCTCCGACCGGTTCGGACGCCGTGGGCCTTCGCCGTCATCGACCCCTTTCGCCTTCGCCCCCTTCGCCTCCCGCCCCGCGCCCGCCGTCCGCGCCCAAGTGATCCCCGGCGCCGCCAATCCGCCGCCCGACCGGTTCCGGATTACGGGGGACAGCCCTGATCACGGCCGGCGAAGGAGAGGCGATGACACAGACGTCCACGGAGGCGTCGCGGGGACCGGGACCGGAGCGGGGGCACGGGCGGCGAACGGCCGTGCTGGGAGCCGGGGTGGCGGGCCTGACCGCCGCCTACATCCTGGCCCGCACCCGGCACGTGACCCTCTACGAGGCCGACGACCGGCTCGGCGGGCACGCGCACACCCACGAGCTGACATCGCCGTACGACGCACGGGTGCACCGCGTCGACTCCGGGTTCATCGTGCACAACCGCCGCACGTACCCGAACCTGCTGCGGCTGTTCGACGAACTCGGCGTCGCCACACGGGAGTCCGAGATGAGCATGTCGGTGCGCTGCGAGGGCTGCGGGCTGGAGTACGCCGGCGCCCGCGGCCCGGCCGGCCTGTTCGCCCAGCCCCGCAACCTCCTGCGCGGCCCCTACCTGCGGCTGCTGGCGGAGGTGCCCCGCTTCCACCGCGCGGCCCGGCGCCTCCTGGCCGACGACGCCGAAGCCACCCTCACACTCGGGGAGTTCCTCGACCGGGAGGGCTTCTCCGCCTACTTCCGCGCCCACTTCACGACACCGCTGGTGTCGGCCGTGTGGTCCTGCGACGCCCGCACCGCCCAACGCTTCCCGGCCGCCCACCTGTTCCGGTTCCTGGAGCACCACGGGATGCTCGCGGTCGGCGGCTCACCGTTGTGGCGCACGGTGCGCGGCGGCTCCCGCGAGTACGTCGACCGGCTCGCCAAGCACATCCCCGAGATCCGTACCGCCACCCCCGTCCGGGCCGTACGGCGCCACGCCGACGGGGCCGACGTCACCGCCGGGGACGGCACGACCGAGTCGTACGACTCCGTGGTGATCGCGGTCCACCCGGACCAGGCCCTGCGGCTGCTGGCCGACGCCGGGGAGCGGGAACGGGTGGTGCTCGGCGCCTTCCGATACTCCCGCAACCCCACGCTGCTGCACACCGACACCGGGCTGCTGCCGCGGGCCCGCGGCGCCCGGGCCTCCTGGAACTACCTCATGCCGTCCTGCGCGGCGGGCGCCGACCTGGTGCGGGTCAGCTACGACATGAACCGGCTGCAACGCCTGGACGCCACCGAGACGTTCGTGGTCACCCTGGGCGGCGAGGACCGGGTCGCACCCGCCCGCGTACTGGCCCGCATGGTCTACGAGCATCCCGTCCACACCCCGGAATCGGTGGCGGCCCAGCGGCTCCTGCCCGGGCTGAACAGCCCCGTCTGCGCGTTCGCGGGCGCGTACCACGGCTGGGGGTTCCACGAGGACGGCTGCCGCTCCGGCGCCGAGGCCGCCGCCGCGCTCGGAGGGCCGTGGTGAGCGCCGTACCCGCCCTGTACTCCTGCGCGATCACGCATGTGCGCACCGCGCCCCGGCGCTACGCCCTGCGGCACCGCACGTACCTGTGGCTCGTCGACCCCGACCGACCGCCCCGGCTCCCGCGCCTCCTGCGGCCGCTGGCCCGGTTCGACCCCCGCGACCACTTCACCGGCGAACAGCCCACGGTCCGGGCCGGCCTCGACGCCTTCCTCGCGGCGCACGGGATGAGCCTGGACGGCGGACGCGTGCTGATGCTCGCCCACGCCCGCGTGCTCGGACACGTCTTCAACCCCCTCACCCTGTACTGGTGCCACGGCCCCGGCGGCGAGCTGCGCTGCGTGGTCGCCGAGGTGCACAACACCTACGGCGGCCGGCACTCCTATCTGCTGCGCCCGGACGCGGCCCAGAACGCGCGCACCGCCAAGGAGTTCTACGTGTCGCCGTTCTTCCCGGTCGACGGCCACTACCGCATGCGGCTGCCGGCGCCCGGGCAGCGGCTCGACCTGACCGTGCACCTGGACCGCGAGGGCGGCCGGGCCCTGACCGCGACGGTCCGCGGCACCCGCCGTCCGGCGAGCACGGCGGCCCTGCTGCGCCTCGCGCTGCGCCACCCCTGGTCCACCCTCGCCGTGTCGGCCGCCATCCGGGCCCACGGCATACGCCTCTACCTGCGCGGGCTGCCCGTCCGGCCCCGCCCCGACGACCACCGCACCCCGGAGAACGCGACATGAGGACAGCAGAGCCCCGCACCGCTCCGAACGGGCACACCGGCGCCCCCGATCCCGCCCGCCGGCCCGGCGTCGCCGCCGTACCCCGGGCGTCCCGGCTCCGCACGGCCGCGACCGGGGCCGTCGTACGGCACGCCCTGCGCGCCCTGCCGCTGCGGGCCCGGTTCGCCGGCGCGGACACCGTGGGCCTCGGCGGCCCCCTGCTGGAGGTGCGCGACCCGCACAGCTTCCACGCGCGCGTGGGCACCGACGGCCTGGTCGGCTTCGGCGAGTCCTACATGGCCGGCGAATGGGACGCCCCCGACCTGGTCGCCGCCCTCACCGTGCTCGCCGCGCACGCCGCCGACCTGGTCCCGGCCCCGCTGCGGGGGCTGCGCCGCCTGTGGGCGCCGCGGCAGCCGCACGGCGAGCGCAACACCCCCGACGGCTCCCGCGCCAACATCAGCCGCCACTACGACCTGTCCAACGACCTGTTCGCCCTCTTCCTCGACGACACCCTCAGCTACTCCGCCGCGCTCTTCCGGGGCTTCCCCGCGAGCCGGGACCTGCTCGCGGCGGCCCAGCACCGCAAGATCGACCGGCTGCTCGACCTGGCCGGCGTGGGCGAGGGCACCCGGCTGCTGGAGATCGGCACCGGCTGGGGCGAACTGGCCCTGCGGGCCGCCGCGCGCGGTGCCCGGATCACCTCCCTGACCCTCTCCCGGGAACAGCGGGCGCTGGCGCGGGAACGCGTGCGCGCGGCGGGCCACGACGACCGGGTCTCGATCGAGCTGTGCGACTACCGCGAGGCCCGCGGCGAGTACGACGCCGTCGTCAGCGTGGAGATGATCGAGGCGGTCGGCGCGGAGTTCTGGCCGGTGTACTTCCGCACCCTGGACGAGCGGCTGGCGCCCGGCGGCCGGGTGGCGCTCCAGGCCATCACCATGCCGCACGACAGACTGCTCGCCACCCGCGGCAGCTTCACCTGGATCCACAAGTACGTCTTTCCCGGCGGTCTGATCCCGTCCGTGCGGGCCGTCGAGGAGAGCGTGCGCGAGCACACCCGGCTGACCGTCGCCCGCCGCGACGCCTTCGGCGCCCACTACGCCGAGACGCTGCGCCTGTGGCGGGAGCGGTTCACGGCCCGCGCCGAGGAGGTCGAGGCGCTCGGCTTCGACGAGACCTTCCGCCGTATGTGGACCTTCTACCTCGCCTACTCCGAGGCCGGCTTCCGCTCCGGCTACCTCGACGTCCAGCAGTTCCTGCTCACGAAGGAGGACCCCGCCCGATGACCGGACTCCAGTCCGCCGCCCGCCCCGGTGCCGCCCACCGCCTCGCCGCCCTCGCCGGGGACGTGCTCGGCGGACCCCTGCCCCTGCGGCTGCGCGCGTGGGACGGCAGCGAGACCGGTCCGGCGGACGCGCCCGTGGTCGTCCTGCGCTCCCGGCGCGCCCTGCGCAGGCTGCTGTGGCAGCCCGGCGAACTGGGCCTGGCGCAGGCGTACGTCACCGGCGAACTCGACGTCGAGGGCGACCTCGGCCAGGCGCTGAGGGCGGTGTGGGCCGCGGCGCGCGAACGCGGACCGCACCCGCCCCGGCTCACCTCCGCCGACCGGGCCCGCGCCCTCGCCACGGCCGTGCGGCTCGGCGTCGTGGGCGCCCCGCCGCCCGCCCCCGCCTCGCAGGCCCGGCTGCGCGGCGGACTGCACAGCCGGGCCCGCGACCGGGACGCCGTCAGCCACCACTACGACCTGTCCAACGACTTCTACGGCCTTCTCCTCGACGACACCATGGCCTACTCGTGCGGCTACTGGGCGGGCGAGGACCCCGCCTTCACGCCCGCCGACGCCCAGCGGGCCAAGCTGGAGCTGGTCTGCCGCAAGCTCGAACTCGGGCCCGGGGCCCGGCTGCTGGACATCGGCTGCGGCTGGGGATCGCTCACCCTGCACGCGGCCGAACGGCACGGGGCCCTGGTCACCGCCGTGACGCTGGCCCGGGAGCAGGCGGCGTACGTGCGCGAACGGGTGCGCGAGCGGGGCCTCGGCAACCGGGTGGAGGTGGTGTGCCAGGACTACCGGGACATCGCCGACGGCGCCTTCGACGCCGTCGCCGCGATCGAGATGGGCGAGCACGTCGGCGACGCCGGGTACCCGGCGTTCGCCGCCGCCCTGCACCGGCTGGTGCGGCCGCGGGGGCGGGTGCTGGTGCAGCAGATGTCGCGGGGCCGGAACGCCCCCGGCGGCGGGCCCTTCATCGAGGCGTACATCGCCCCCGACATGCACATGCGGCCGCTCGGCGAGACGACGGGACTGCTGGCGGCGGCCGGTCTGGAGGTCCGGCACGTCGAGTCGCTGCGCGAGCACTACGTCCGGACGATCGCCGCCTGGCACCGCACCCTGGAGGAGCGCTGGGAGGCGTTCGTCCGGCTGGTGGGGGAGGAGACCGCGCGGGTGTGGCGGCTGTACCTGGCCGGCGGGGCGCTGTCGTTCGAGGAGGGGCGCATGGGCGTCGACCAGATCCTGGGCGTGCGGCCCGCCCCCGGCGGCGACAGCGGGATGCCGGCGACCTGCCGGCGGTGGTACGCGGGGCTGGAGACGCCGTGAACGGGTTTCCCTGGGGGGCGTTCGCCGTCAACCTCGGCTGGGCGGCCGCAGCGGCGCTCGCCGTCATGCTCGTCACCTTCGCCCTCGCCGTGCGCGCGGGCGTGCACCGGATCGTGGACGTCGCCTGGGGGATCGGCTTCACCGCCGTCGCCGCGGTGACGTTCGCGGTCTCCGCGGGGCACGGAGACGGCGTGCGGCGGGCCCTCGTCACCGCCCTGACCGCGCTGTGGGGGCTCCGGCTCGCCGCGCACATCGCCCGCCGCGGCCGGGGCCACGGCGAGGACCCGCGCTACGAGGCGATGCTGGCCAGGGCCCCCGGCAACCGGAACGCGTACGCCCTGCGGATGGTCTACCTGCTGCAGGGCGCCCTGGTGTGGCTGGTGTCCCTGCCCGTCCAGGCGGCGCAGTACGTTCCCGGCCGGCCGTCGCTCCTCACCTGGGCCGGTACCGCGCTGTGGGCGGCCGGACTCGCCTTCGAGGCAGTCGGCGACGCCCAGCTCGCCCGCTTCCGGGCCGATCCGGCCAACCGGGGCCGGATCATGGACCGCGGCCTGTGGGCCTGGACCCGGCACCCCAACTACTTCGGGGACTTCTGCGTCTGGTGGGGTCTGTTCCTCCTGGCCTGCGACGCCCCGGCAGCGGCGGCCGTGTCCGTGGTGTCCCCGGTGGTGATGAGCCTGCTGCTGGTACGGGGCAGCGGCAAGCGGCTGCTGGAACGGCACATGGCCGGCCGGCCGGGCTACGCCGAGTACGCCGCCCGCACCAGTGGCTTCCTCCCGCGGCCGCCGAGGCGGCGGTGACGGACCGGCCAGGTGACCGTCCGGCGGCCGCGCGCGAGAATCGGGGCCACGGCCCGCTTCCGCCGGTGCCGGCAGACCGAGAAGGAGTGCCCAGCGTGCGTCAGGACGAGACCGGCCTCCTCCGGCCGCCCGGGGCGGCCCTCGTGCCGCGGCTGCTGCCGGCCCGCCCCCGGGCCGCCGTGCTGCTGCTGCACGGCGGGAGCGAGACCAGCGATCGGACCTCCCGTCCCTGGCACCCCGCGCCGCTGCGCATGCGCCCCTTCCACCGGGCGATCTCGGCCGGGCTGCCGTACGACGACATCCTGCTCGCCCAGGTGCGCTACCGCCTGCGCGGCTGGAACGGCACCCGCGCCGACCCCGTGCCGGACACCCTCGAGGCGCTGGGCCGGCTCGCCGAACTGTCCGGCCCCGTGCCCACCGTGCTCGTCGGCCACTCCATGGGGGGCAGGGCCGCGCTGCACGCCGCCGGGCACCCGCAGGTGCGCGCCGTGCTCGCCCTGGCGCCCTGGTGGCCGCCGGGCGAGCCGGTGGCGCAGATGACGGGCCGGCACATCGTCGTTCTGCACGGCGAACGGGACCAGGTCACCTCGCCCGCCGACTCGGCCGACTACGTGCGCCGGGCGCGCGGCACGGCGGCGCGGGCGGCGATGGCCGTCGTCCGCGACGGCGACCACGCGATGATCCGGCGCCACCGCTTCTGGCACCGCACCACCGCCGCCGTGGTCGCCCACCTCCTCGCCCCCGACACCTGCCCCGACCCCCTCCCGCCGGAGTGCCGCACCGCGGCCGACTTCCCGGTGCTCTGACCGGTCAGGCGGGGAAGCCAAGGAGGGCGAGCGGTGCGGAGGTGGGCCGCTCGGAGCCGCCGGCCGGCTCGACGGTGACCCCCATGCCCGAGGCCCCGCCCACGGCACCGCGCAGCAGCACGGCCTGGTCGGTGCGGCCGGGGTCCATGAGTCCGGCCGACCGCATGGTGCCGGCGTCGTCGAACCACAGCTGGTAGACCTTCCCGCCGGGCGGACGCGCCATCCCGGAGACGACGAACACGGCCTTGTCCTCGCTCCGGGAGACCACGATCGTGCCGGTGGCGCCGCCGCCCAGCGCGGCGGCCCGCGTCCTGGCGTCCGGCGCGGCCAGCACCGCGGCGATCCCCTCCGTGCCCTGCTGCGCCCGGTGCGCCTGGCGCAGGGCGTCCTCGGCCCTCTGGTGCTGCCACAGCGTGGTCCCGCCGAGCGCGGCGGCCGCCGCGAGACAGGCGGCCAGCGCCCACCGGTGCACCGGGCGGCCCCGCGGACCGGTCCGGCCCGGGCGGACGGCCGCCAGGGCGCCCGGTGACTGCTGCCGGACGGCGGTGATCCGGTGCAGCACCCGCTCGCGCATGGCCGCCGGAGGCGTGACGGAGACGGCGAGGCCCAGCCGGGCGGCGGTGGCGGACAGCTCGGCGGTCTCCTCGGCGCACGGCTCGCAGGCCGCGAGATGCCGTTCGAACACGGCCCGTTCCTCGTCGGGCAGGGCGTGCAGGGCGTAGGCGCCCGTCATCCGGTGCAGATCGGCGGTCGTCACGCGGTCACCCCCAGGCAGTCGCGCAGTCGGATGAGTCCGTCCCGCAGCCGGGTCTTGACGGTGCCCAGCGGAAGCGTCAGCGCCTCCGCCACCTGGCGGTAGGTCAGCCCGCGGTAGTAGGCGAGCGTGACGGCCTGGCGCTGGATCTCGGTCAGCGTCCGCAGACAGCGCCGCACCTGCTCCCGCTCCAGCCGGGCCTCGACCTGCTCGGTCACCTCGTCGAACTCGGGCGTCCGCGCCAGCAGCGCGGCCTTGTGGTCCCGGACCACCGCGGCCTCCACCGAGCGCACCCGGTCCACCGCACGGCGGTGCGCCAGCGTGAGGATCCAGTTGATGGCCGTCCCCCGGTCCGGGCGGTACCGGGGAGCGGTCCGCCACACCTCCACCAGGACCTCCTGGGCGACCTCCTCCGACTGCGCCTGATCGCGCAGGACGGCACGCACGACGCCCAGGACGGGGCTCACCACGACGTCGTAGACGGAGGCGAACGCCTCCTCGTCGCCCAGCGCCACGCGGCTCACGAGCTCCTGCAGGTCCGGTTCCGACGAGGGGTTTCTGCCGATGTGCACGGCTTCTTTCACAGGGGGGCCTCCGCGGTCGGTACATCTCCGGGCGTAATCCGGTCCCGACGGGACCGCGGATTGGTCCGGGTGCGGACGGGAAAACGGGCCGCCGCCGAGGTGGGCGGCGGCGCGGGAGCAGCACCGTACCGGCACGCCCAGCGGTCGTGGTCCCGCCGTCACCCTCGCCCGGCGAGGGCCTCGGCGAGGGCCTGGGCCTGGTCCGGCGTGATGCCGAGGGCGAGCGGGATCCGGCGGGGGCTGTACGGCGAGGAGCAGACGGCGACCGGGTTGCCGGCGGCCACGGTCCAGCGCGGGTCCCCGCCCGGCGCCGGCTCCAGCAGGCTCGCCGCCAGCTCGCCCGCCGCGCCGGACGGTATGCCGCAGTGGACCAGCGCCTGCGCCACCGTGCCGCGGGCCTCGTCGGGTGTCTCCGCGTCCCCGAGCATCGGGAGGAACAGCAGCAGGCGCTGGGACGCATCGGTGAGGCCGGCACCGTGGGCCGGCGCGGGCGCCGCCGCGACAGCGGTGAGCTCCGCCCAGGACAGCCCCGGACCCGCGCCCTCGGCGCCGCACTGCCCGAGGAAACCGAGCCGTCCCCAGTCCGGGTGCCGGACGAAGAAGTCGACGTCGTTCGTGTCCTCGAAGGTGGCGTACACGACGTAGGCCGTGTGCCCGCCGGCGAGGGGGGCGCGCAGCACGGGCCAGGGCTCCCCGGCGTCGCCGAGGCGCTCCACCATGTGCTCGTACGCCGCCGCGTCCACCCCGTACCGCTCCGGATCCGCGGCCAGGTCACCGACGGTCAGCAGCAGATGCGCCAGCCAGAACGCGGCCTCCCCCGCGAGCCCCTCGCCCGCCGTCAGCTCGCAGTCCTCGAAGTACTCCGGTATGCACACGTCCTCGGCCATGCGCGGAGCGTACTCGTCCCCGCCGGCTCAGCCCTGCGGCCTGCAGTCCCAGAGGGAGAAGCTGCCGTCGAACCTGCGGCCGTAGGCGCTGGGGCGGATGCGCGTGCAGTGGGACTTGATCCAGGTGGTGGCCGGGGTGGTGGGGCGCTGGGTGGTGAGCAGCGCGTAGCGCAGCTGGTGGCCGGAGACGAGCGTGCCGACCTGCTGGGCGGTGGGGAAGGGCGTGTTGCCGGTGAAGCCGCCCATGACGAGCATGGGTTCGGACTCGGCGCGCAGCAGCGGCTCGGCGGTGTAGGCGGCCTGGGTGGCGAGCAGGTACTTCTCGCCGTGCCGGTGCGAGGTGAGGTAGCTCAGCAGCGCCGTGTCGCGGGAGCTGGGCCGGCCGAGCCCGACCCTGGTGGGCGAGCGGCGGTGGTGGGTGGCGTCGTTGTACCGGAGGCCGACCGGGCCGGCCATCGGCGAGGTGGAGGCGCCCGCGTAGCTCGGGTCGAGGCAGGAGAAGGCCCAGCCGGCCGGGAGGACCAGGGTGGCCGCGATGCCGGCGGCGAGGGCGCTGTGGACCATCCGCGCGGAGGTGCGCGGCCCGCGGCTCCACAGGCCCAGCGCGCCGCAACCCGCGAGCATCAGGGCGACCGGCAGCAGCCAGGAGACGAACCGGCTCGGCCAGTCGAGCACCAGCGCCCACACCGCCGTCAGCACGATCGCCGACGGCAGCACCGCACGCCGTTGCCCGCCCGCCTCGTACTCCTCCCAGAAGAGCGCGAACCCGCCGCCGGTCAGCGCGGCGAGCGCCGGGGCGATGACGGCGGTGTAGTAGGCGTGGTTGCCGTTGGAGGAGCTGAACACCATGGCGTGCACGGCCAGCCAGCCGCCCCAGAGCACGAATCCCGCGCGCCGCAGGTCGGTTCGCGGCTGCCCGGCGCGCCAGACGATGCCCAGGACCGCGGCGAGCACCGCGAGCGGCAGGAGCCAGGCGATCTGCGGGCCGACCGTGTGGTTGACCAGCATCCCCCAGCCGGTGTTGCCGGTGGTGCGGCTGGCGGCGGTGCCCGCGACGGCGCCGAACGCGGTGGAGTCGCTGCCGAAGCGGCTCAGGCCGTTGTAACCGAAGACCAGGGTGAACGGATCGTTGTTGGACGTTCCGTCGAGGTACGGGCGGTCGGCGGCCGGCGTCACCCAGGCGAGCAGCACCCAGGAGCAGGAGACCACCAGGGCGACCGCACCGGCCAGCAGGACACGCAGCGCCCGGTGCAACCGGGTGCCGGGCGCGACGAGTTGGTAGACCACGGCGAAGACCGGCAGCACCAGCCACGCCTGGAGCATCTTCGCCTGGAAGGCGAGCCCGACCCACACCCCGCAGGTGATCAGCGGCAGCAGCCGCCCGGTCCGCACCGCCTTCTGCAGCGCTCCCGCCGCCGCCACGAGCAGCAGGGTGAGCGCGGTGTCCGGGATGGTGGCCCGGTTGAGGACCACGGTGACCGGGGTGAGGGTGAGCGCCAGCGCGGCGATCAGCGCCGCGAGCGGCCCGGCCCAGGCCCGTACGATCCGGTGCAGCAGCCATACGGTGAGCACGCCCTCGACGACCTGCGGCAGCGCGGCCGCCCAGCTGTGCGGGCCGAACAGCCAGACCGAGGCGGCCTCGGGCCAGAAGGCGCCGGGGAGCTTGTCGATGGTGATCGAACCGGCGGCGTCGAGCCCGCCGAAGACGAAGGCGCGCCAGCCGGCGGCCATCGACCGTATCGCCGCGCCGTAGAAGGGGTGGATCGCGGCGGTCCCGATACCCCAGGAGTACAGCACCACGGCGACGACCAGCACCGCGGCGAGCGCCGGGCGCTCCCAGCGCGGAACGGCTTCCGGCAGGCCGGAGCGACGGTCCGCCCGGTTGCGCCGGTGCGCGCCGGCGGACTGGGCGGCGGGGATGGTGGCCATGACAGTGGTCCTCGGATCAGCGGGTCGGGTGGAGCGGTGGGTTCACAGGCGGCGGGCGGCCCGGAAGCCGCGGGCGTAGAAGTCGGTGCCGTCCAGCAGCGAACGGCCCGACAGGTCGCCCATGGTGGGGCCGTTGGCGGCGGAGCGGCTGGAGTAGAAGCGGTGCCGGCCCTCGTCGTCGAGGCCCATGTACATGCCGCAGTGGTCGATCAGGTCCGGCCGGTCCTTGATGATGGCGAAGAAGACCAGGTCGCCGGGTTGCAGGGCGCCGAGGTCGGTGGGCTGCCCGCCGGTGTCGGGGATCACCAGGCGGCCGGGGCCGTGGGCGGCGATGGCGAAGGCGCGGCGCGGCAGTCCGGCGCCCGCGGCGTTGGTGTTGTGCAGGGGCACGCCCATGCGGTAGCCCCACACCAGACGCTGGAAGCCGGAGCAGTCGACGTCGCCGTAACGGGCCTTCTGCGGCTGCACGCGCGTGCCGTCCGGGAAGGTCCAGGGCACGCCCAGGTAGTCGTAGAAGTCGGACTGCTCGTCGTGGTAGGCGAAGTCCAGCGGGTTGCTGACGTCCTGGTTGCGCGGGCCGAAGTGCGCGGTGCCCGCGTAGCGCACGCCGGAGCCGTTGTGCCTCTCGGGCGCTCCGGCGCTGCTGTACTGGAACGCCACCGCGAAGACGTCCGGGCTGGTGTCGTCGAGCGTCTTGGGGAACCAGCGCCTGAACCAGGCGGACTTCTCCATGCCCTGCTGCCACTCGTGGGGCAGCACCCGCACCCAGGCGTTGGTGGTCAGCGTGGCGTCGGTGGTCCGCGGCTCGCTGAAGCTGCGGTCGGGCCCGGTGAGCACGGCGGTACGGGCTCCGTCGGTGAAGGTGGCGATCGTGTCGCCGTCGGAGTTGCGGACCACCGTGCGGCTGGGGGCGGACAGCCGCTCGAAGGTGTGCGGCCCGGAGTGCCGGACGCTCTGCCCGTCGCCCGTGCCGCCGGCGCTCCCGCCGGCGTCGCTGCCGCCGCCGCTGCCGTGCCCGAGGTTCTCCCAGGCGAACCCGCCGGCCACCCCGGCAGCCGCCACGCCCGCGATCGTCCCGAGCACGGCGCGGCGGGTCGGGCGGCTGCGCCTGCCGCCGGGTTCAGAGTGCATGGGCCGATCCTCCTGGAGGTGCGGGATGAAGGGACGGTGGCCGGGTCAGCCGGTGGGCAGGGCGCCGAGCAGCAGACCGGCGACCAGCACCACGTACGTGGCCAGCGTCACCGCCGTGGTCGAGATGAGGGTGGGCGCCAGGGGCTGGCGGACCATCTGGTAGGAGACCAGGCCGGGGACGATGAAGCCAAGCGTCTGTGACGTGTACAGCAGCGGAAACTCGTGGTTGAGGGCGAGCATCACGGTGGTCTGCATCAGCACCGCGCTCAGCACCACGGCGGCGAACAGCCGTTTGCCGTAGAGGATCACGGTGCGCTGCAGCAGCTTCGTCATGAAGAACGAGAGCGCGGCGACACCGACCATCAGCGCGGCCATCTGCACGTCGGTGATGAGCGTGAGGGCGATCCAGCCGGGTGTGATCATGCCCCCGGGCGAGAGGTTGGTGGTCAGGTAGCAGACCAGCGAGAAGACCAGCCCGAGGGCGATCCCGAGCGCGGCGGTCTGTGCGGTGAGGTTGGCGGGGATCACTTACGGGTTCCTCGTGGACTGGTACGGATCGTAGGAGTGGTGCCGGCCGTCCTCGGCCCTTTCGTCCTCGGGCCGGCCGTGGCGGGCGGCGAACCGGCGGGCCAGTTCGCGCTGCGCCGGGATGTGCACGCCGTACGCCGGTGTCTCCAGCGGCGCCACCCAGCTGAACGGCTCCGGCTCGGGCGGGCGGGCCACCGCCATGTGCCGGGGCACCGCGATCTGCATGGTCTCCTGGTCCAGGCCGTCGCCCTGGGGAACGGCGGCGGGCTCGTCCTCGGAGTCGTCCAGCGGCAGTTCGGCGAGGCACTCCAGGAACAGCTCGCCCTGGCCGTGGATGTTGCCGATCGCCACCAGCGAGGAGGTCGGGGCGAGTTCCGCGAGGAGCGCCGCGGTCAGCTCCTCGGGGTCCCGGCGGTCGCCGCCGAGGTCCACCACCCGTCCGGCGAAGTCGGCCGGGATGGCGTCGCGGGCGCTCTTGGTCGGGTGGCCGATCAGGAAGACCACCTCGGCGCGCAGGGCGGGCACGATCGCGCCCATCTGCCCGTTGCGCTCCACCCGGTCCGGGCGGCAGTTGATGACCACGTTGAGCGGCCGCCTGATCGCGCCCAGGTCCTCCAGCTGCTGGACGTTCATCAGTGTCGACTCGGGGTCGTTGGCCGCGAAGACGTTGGCGAACCGCAGCCGCTTGCCCTCCGGGGTGATGTAGCGCTCCACCGACAGCACGCCCGGGTCCGGCGGCGCGTCCCACATGCCCTGCAGCGCGGTCTGCCGTTCCACGCCGAGCAGTTCGGCGACGGCGAGCGCGATCGCCACGTTCTCCTTGAAGGTGAACCAGCTGAAGCCACGCAGTTCGGCGTCGGTCACCGTCTCCGGATCGACCGCGATCAGACGGCAGTTCCGCCTGTCGGCCTCCTCCTGGAGGATGTGCAGCCGGTCCTTCTCCGCCGTCACACAGATCCCGCCCACCGGCATCGAGCGGGAGAGGGAGCGGGCGACGTCGTCCAGCGTCGGGCCCATCTCCTCCAGATGGTCCTCGCGGACGTTGCACAGCACGCCGATGGTGGAGCGGATCAGCTTCTCCTGGTTGATCTCCTGCAGGGCGGGCATCACCGCCATGCACTCGATCACCAGCGCGTCCGGCCGGTAGGTCGCGGCCCGGCGCACGATGCCGATCTGCTCCACGATGTTGGACAGCCCGAACTTGCGGTACACCGGCTCCTCGGTGGCGTCCGGGTGGATGAACCGGGCCGCCGTGCCGGTGGTCTTGGCCACCGTGACCAGGCCGCCGCCGCGCAGCGCGCCCGCGCACAGCCGGGTGATCGAACTCTTGCCGCGGATGCCGTTGACCAGCACCCGCGCCGGTATCTGCTCCAGCGAGTCGAAGTGCCGCTTCTGCTCCAGGATTCCGGCGATCCACAGCCCGGCGCAGCACATCAGGAGTACGACATAGAGGAAGAGCACGCCGATTCCGTCCTTCTACCGCTGGAGTGAGTTGTCGTGCCGGTACGAGGCATGGCCGGCGGCCGAGCCGGATCTGGCCGCCCGGCCGCGTTCCGCCAGGGACTGGCGGATCAGCTCCAGGCTGCGGGTGACCGAGCCGACCTCGTCGTGGTTGACGGGGTGCAGCACGGTACGGCGGTCCCCGGCGGCGAGCCGCTCGATGAGCACGGCGACCGAGCGCAGCGGCCGGATCACCACGACGTGCAGCCAGCCCAGGCAGGCCGTGCCCAGCGTGAGGCCCAGGATGCCGGCGAGCATGGTGCGCTGCTCGGCCTGGACCGCGGGGAGCTGGAGCGCCGCCGCGGGTTCAGCGGTCACCACGTGCCAGCCGAGGCGGGCGGTCGGGCCGGTCTGCGCCAGCGGCGCGGCGGCGTCGACCGACGGGCCGGAGGACGAGGAGAGCACCGCCGAGGTCGCGGTGCCCGCGGTGCCCGGGGCGCCCTTGCCGGCGCGGGCGAGACGGGTCAGGCCGGAGTCGGGCAGCGCCTGGAAGGCGCGGTAGCCCACGCTCGACGCCAGCACCTTGTAGTTGTCGTCCGTCACCCAGACACTGCCCAGGTTCGGCCGGGCCAGGTTGGAGTTGAGCGTGTTGACGTCGATCTCGCCGAAGAGCACCACCCCGGCCGCCGGGGACTTGCCCTTGGCGGCCCGCACCTGGGCGTAGGCGGCGATCGCCGGGATCCGGCCCGAGGTGTTGACGGTGGTGATCCCGCCGCCGCTGGGCACGTGGACGAGGGTGCGCAGCGGCGAGCCGCCCACCCGCAGCGTGACGTCGCCGGAGCGGTCGAGGAGATACAGCGAGCGGTACTGCTTGTGGTCGTGGAGCGTGCGCTGCAGAACCTGGTTCTGCGCGGCCCGGGTCCGGCCCGGCAGGCTTCCGGCCACGTCGCTCAGGTCCGTGTACGACTGGTCGAGCGACTGCCGGATCCGGTTCGTGGCGATCTCGGTGCGCACCTGCTGGGTGGCGAGGACCGGAGCCGGCACCGCGGTCGTGCTGTCCGCCCGGTTCAGCATGAAGACCATCGGCATGCCCCAGCAGGCCACCAGCACCGCGCCGACCACGGCCAGTGCCCGGTAGCCCGGTCCGCGCGGGGCCGGGAACTCCTCCGGGCCGCTCTCGCCGAGCAGTTGCCGACGCAGTGACTCCAGCGCCCGCCCGATCCGGGCCAGTTCGCCGAAGCCGTGCACCGGTACCGGCCGGGACAGCTCCTCGAACGCGAGCGGCCCGCCCTCGGTGGCGCCCCGGGCCAGGCGGCCGGCGGACAGGTACAGCCGCAGCAGCGGCTGCTGCACGGCGAAGTGCAGCGCCAGTCCGAGCAGCAGCGCGAGGGCGGCCAGGCCGCGGCGGCCAGGGCGGCCGACAGGGCGGTGGCGCCGGCCATCGCGAAGCACACCGCCAGCGGGAACCGGCCGATCAGCAGCCCCGTCGCCAGCGCTCCCCCGGAACCTCCGGCGTTGACCGCCGTGTTCACCCAGGCCCCGGCCCGGGTGCGGGCCCCCTCGGCCGCGCTCTCGTCGGCCAGGAGGTACGCCGTGGTCAGTGCCGGGGCGATGAACGCTCCCGCGAGCGCCATGGCCCCGGTGAGCGTCCACAGGCCTGGTGCCAGGCCCGCCGCCGCGACCACCGCGCCCAGGCCCACCGCGAACCAGCACAGCCGGGTGCGGGCCGGCGCCCGCCACGCCACCGCCCCGTTGACGAGCCCGCCCACCGCGCTGCCGACGGAGAGCGCGCCCAGCACCCAGGGCACCAGGGCGGTGCCGTGCGAACGCTCGGCGACGAAGGCCGTCGCCAGGAGGTCCACCCCGCTGAGGGCCAGTCCGACACCGAGGGCCACCGCGACCGGCGCCAGCAGTCCGTGGGCCCCGCCGCGCCGCCCCGTGGGGGCCGCGGGACGCGGTCCGGGCAGCGCCGGGGACGTGACGAAGACACAGGTGCCGCCCACGATCAGCAGCGCGCTCAGCAGGATCCCGGAGGCCGGCGGCGCGAACCCGATCAGCGCGCCGACCAGGACCGGGCCGGAGACGTACAGCAGTTCCTCGGCGACTCCGTCCAGGCTGTAGGCGCGCTGCAACAGCGCCCGGTCGGGAACGAGTTCGGCCCACAGGGCGCGCATGGTGGGGCCCAGCGGCGGCGCACAGGCCCCGGCGAGGGCGGCGGCCCCGGCGACGGCCGCCGAGAGCGCCCCGGGACGCCAGGTGAGGGCCGCCAGGGCGCACAGCAGGGCGCCGTACAGCGCCGCCATGGCCGGCAGGGCCCGGCGCGGGCCGTACCGGTCGATCAGCGAGGCCCGCAACGGCATCAGGAACACCGTCATGGCGCCGAACAGGGACATCACGGCACCGGAGACGGCGTAGGACCCGGTGGCGCGGGTGACGGACAGCAGGACGGCCAGGGAGACCGTGCCGTAGGACAGGCGCGCGATCAGGGCCGCGGCGAAGGTGCGGCGCGCGTGCGGGACGCGCAGGACGGCGGCGTACGAGGGCCGCGAAGGGTGCGTGGACACGCTGGAGTTCCTCTGCGGGAGGCGGAAGAGGGGACACCGAGGGACGCGAGGGCCGGTCGGCGGCCTCGCGGTCCGGTGCGCGCTCTACGCCAGGGGGAGGAACATGTGGATCAACGTACCAACAGGGCCGGGAGCCGGCCAGGGGTCAGCCCTCGGTCAGGCCCGCCACCAGTTCGTCCGCCGCCCGGTACGGGTCCAGCTCGCCGGTGACGATGCGCTCGGCGAGCGCGCTGAGGCGGCGGTCCCCGTGCAGGTCGCCGATGCGTTCGCGCAGCGCGGTGACCGCGATGGTCTCCACCTCGCGGGCCGCGCGGGCCAGCCGGCGCTCGGCGAGGACACCGCGCTCCTCCATCCAGGCGCGGTGCTTCTCCAGCGCCTCGACCACCTCGTCGACGCCCTGGGCGCGGGCCGCGACCGTCTTCACGATCGGTGGGCGCCAGTCGCCGGGGCCGCAGGACTCCCCCAGGCCCAGCATGTGGTTCAGCTCGCGGGCCGTGGCGTCGGCGCCGTCCCGGTCCGCCTTGTTGACGACGTAGACGTCGCCGATCTCCAGGATGCCCGCCTTCGCCGCCTGGATGCCGTCGCCCATGCCGGGCGCCAGGAGGACGACGGAGGTGTCGGCCTGGGAGGCGATCTCCACCTCCGACTGGCCCACGCCGACCGTCTCGACGAGGATCACGTCGCAGCCCGCGGCGTCCAGGACGCGGATCGCCTGGGGCGCGGACCACGCGAGGCCGCCCAGGTGGCCCCGGGTCGCCATCGAGCGGATGTAGACACCGGGGTCGGAGGCGTGCTCCGACATGCGCACCCGGTCACCCAGCAGGGCGCCGCCGGAGAACGGCGAGGAGGGGTCGACGGCCAGGACGCCGACCCGCCTGCCCTGCTTGCGGTACGCCGTCACCAGGGCGGAGGTGGAGGTCGACTTGCCGACGCCGGGTGAGCCGGTGAGGCCGACCACGTAGGCGTTGCCGGTCAGCGGGGCCAGGGCCGCCATGACCTCCCTGAGCTGCGGGGACGCCCCCTCCACGAGGGAGATCAGCCGGGCCACGGCCCGCGGCCGGCCTTCCCTGGCCTGGGCCACCAGAGAGGAGACGTCCTGCATCACAGCTCCGTTCGCTCGCAAGAAACTACTGCTCAGGCCTTCGGTACCCGCACGATCAGGGCGTCGCCCTGGCCGCCGCCGCCGCACAGCGCGGCCGCACCGGTGCCGCCGCCGCGCCGCTTGAGCTCCAGCGCCAAGTGGAGCACGAGCCGGGCGCCGGACATGCCGATCGGGTGACCCAGCGCGATGGCGCCGCCGTTGACGTTCACCTTTTCCGTGGACACGCCGAGGTCCTTCATTGACTGCACGGCGACCGCGGCGAAGGCCTCGTTGATCTCGATGAGGTCCAGGTCGGAGACCTCCAGGCCGTCCTTCTTCAGGGCGTGCAGGATGGCGTTGGACGGCTGGGACTGCAGGGAGTTGTCCGGGCCGGCCACGTTGCCGTGCGCGCCGATCTCGGCGAGCCACTCCAGGCCCAGCTCCTCGGCCTTGGCCTTGCTCATCACGACCACGGCCGCGGCGCCGTCGGAGATCTGCGAGGCGGAGCCGGCGGTGATCGTGCCGTCCTTGGAGAAGGCCGGGCGCAGCTTGCCGAGGGACTCGGCGGTGGTGTCGCCGCGGATGCCCTCGTCCTTGCTGAACAGGACCGGGTCGCCCTTGCGCTGCGGGATCTCCACGGGGGTGATCTCGGCCTCGAACAGGCCGTTCTTCTGCGCGGCGGCGGCCCGCTGGTGGGACAGGGCGGCGATCTCGTCCTGCTCGGGGCGCTGGATGCCGAGGCGGGTGTTGTGCTTCTCCGTGGACTCGCCCATGGCGATGCCCTCGAAGGAGTCGGTCAGGCCGTCGTGGGCCATGGCGTCGAGCATCTCCACCGCGCCGTACTTGAAGCCCTCGCGGGACTTCGGCAGCAGGTGGGGGGCGTTGGTCATGGACTCCTGGCCGCCCGCGACGACGATGTCGAACTCGCCGGCGCGGATCAGCTGGTCGGCCAGCGCGATCGCGTCGAGGCCGGAGAGGCAGACCTTGTTGATCGTGAGCGCCGGGACGCTCATCGGGATGCCGGCCTTGACCGCGGCCTGGCGCGCCGGGATCTGGCCCGCGCCCGCCTGGAGCACCTGGCCCATGATCACGTACTGCACCTGGTCGCCGCCGATGCCCGCGCGGTCGAGGGCGGCCTTGATCGCGAAGCCGCCCAGATCGGCTCCGGAGAAGGACTTGAGGGAGCCCAGCAGCCGTCCCATGGGCGTACGGGCGCCCGCGACGATCACAGAGCTGGTCGTTCCTGAAGACATGAGCTGCGATCCCCTTACCGGCCTGCACAGCCGAGGAGTGAACGAGGGTTTACTTCGAATGTACTGATGGCACTCCGTGCCGTCATCGGCCCGTCGGTGTGATCGCGCGCACGTTGCGTAACCACCGCATGCGCGCTGCACTGATTCCATGCTGACGCGAATCGACCACATCGGGATCGCCTGCCACGACCTCGACGCGACCGTCGAGTTCTACCGGGCCACGTACGGCTTCGAGGTGTTCCACACCGAGGTCAACGAGGAACAGGGCGTGCGCGAGGCCATGCTCAAGATCAACGAGACGTCGGACGGCGGCGCCTCCTACCTCCAGCTGCTGGAACCGACCCGCGAGGACTCCGCGGTCGGCAAGTGGCTCGCGAAGAACGGCGAGGGCGTCCACCACATCGCTTTCGGTACGGCGGATGTGGACACCGACTCCGAGGAGATCCGCGGGAAGGGCGTACGCGTTCTGTACGACGAGCCACGGCGCGGTTCCATGGGGTCGCGGATCACCTTCCTGCACCCCAAGGATTGCCACGGTGTCCTCACAGAACTGGTCACTTCGGCCCCGGTTGAGTCGCCCGAGCACTGACCCCCGTACATAAGGGCCGGTAGGGTTGGGGGCGGTCGTCCCCGAACACCGGGGCGGCCGCATGCCGGGGTCCGGGTTTCGGGGGACGAGCGTCGGGGCAGCAGCCCGTGCTATGCCGTTGATCTGACACCATTCCCCGGGGGCCCCGTTCGGCGGATGGACGGGACTCGTTGGAGAAGCTGACCAGGGGACGGATGGGACCGCGCAGTGCGGGGCTACGAGAGCCAGGAGCGAGAGCCGGCGGCTGACGTCGACCACCTCTCTCGGTTCGAGGCCGAGATGAAACGGCTGAGGACCGAGCGGGAGAAGGCGATCCAGCACGCCGAGGACCTCGGCTACCAGGTCGAGGTGCTGCGCGCCAAGCTGCACGAGGCGCGCCGCACCCTCATGACCCGGCCCGCCTACGACGGCGGCGACATCGGCTATCAGGCCGAGCAGTTGCTCCGTAACGCGCAGATGCAGGCCGAGCAGCTGCGCCAGGACGCCGAGCGTGAGCTGAGCCAGGTCCGGGCACAGACCCAGCGCATCCTCCAGGAGCACGCCGAGCAGGCCGCGCGGCTCCAGGCGGAGCTGCACCAGGAGGCGGTGACCCGGCGCCAGCAGCTCGACCAGGAGCTGGCCGAGCGCAGGACCACCGTCGAGTCGCACGTCAACGAGAACGTGGCGTGGGCGGAGCAGCTGCGCGCCCGGTCCGAGCAGCAGGCCCGCCGGCTCCTCGACGAGTCCCGCAGGGAGGCCGACCAGGCGATGGCCGCCGCCCGCGCGGAGGCCGAGCGGGTGACCCGCGAGGCCCGGGAGCGGCTGCAGAGCGACGCCGAGGCCGCCCGCGCGGAGGCCGAGCAGATCCTGCGCCGCGCCCGCACGGACGCCGAGCGGCTGCTGAACGCCGCCTCCACCCAGGCGCAGGAGGCCACCGACCACGCCGAGCAGCTGCGCACGGCCACGGTCACCGAGTCGGACTCCGCCCGCCGGCAGTCCACCGAGCTGAGCCGGGCCGCCGAGGAGCGCATGGCGCAGGCCGAGGAGGCGCTGCGCAAGGCGCAGACCGAGGCCGAGAAGCTGCTCACGGAGGCCAAGGAGGCCGCCGCCAAGGCCCTCTCCAGCGCCGAGGCCGCCAACGAGACGCGGACGCGGACCGCCAAGGAGCAGGTCGCCCGGCTGGTCGAAGAGGCCACCAAGGAGGCCGAGAACACCCGGGCCGAGGCCGAGCAGCTGGTCGCCGACGCGCGGGCCGAGGCCGAGAAGGTCCTCGCCGAGGCCGGCGAGCAGGCCCGCTCGCTCACCGCCGAGGAGACGGCCAGCCAGCTGTCCAAGGCGGCCAGGACCGCCGAGGACGTCCTCAACAAGGCGTCCGAGGACGCCCAGAGGACCACGAGGGCCGCCGCCGAGGAGGCCGAGCGGATCCGCACCGAGGCCGAGGCCGAGGCGGACCGGCTGCGCGCCGAGGCGCACGACATCGCCACGCAGCTCAAGGGCGCGGCGAAGGACGACACCAAGGAGTACCGCGCCAAGACGGTCGAGCTGCAGGAGGAGGCCCGCCGGCTGCGCGGCGACGCCGAGCAGCTGCGCGCCGACGCGGTCGCCGAGGGCGAGTCGATCCGTGCCGAGGCCCGCCGCGAGGCGGTGGCGCAGATCGAGGAGGCGGCCAAGTCCGCCGAGGAGCTGCTGGCCAAGGCCAAGGCGGACGCCGACGAGCTGCGGCAGAAGGCGACCACCGACAGCGAGAAGGTCCGCACCGAGGCCATCGAGCGCGCCACGTCGTTGCGCCGGCAGGCCGAGGAGACCCTGGAGCGCACCCGCAAGGAGGGCGAGCGGCTGCGCGCCGAGGCCGACGAGCGGGCCGAGGCGGTCCGGACGTACGCCGAGAAGGCCGCGCGCGACCTGCGCGAGGAGACCGAGCGCGCC